>NZ_JBSVWN010000019.1:0-87671 GCF_054071325.1 Pseudomonas sp. SDO5215_S409
TTTCGTCTGCGCCGGAAGTGGGGCGAATTATAGACAGATATAATTCGCCGTCAACACCTTTTTTCACAATTGCGTCACAGAAGCCTAAAAACGCAAAAGCCGACCCCGAGGGGCCGGCTTTCTACCTACCCTGTCTTACAAGCTAGGGAACGCAAACTGCGATGCTTCATGCGTAGCGCGCTGCGGCCAGCGCTGGGTAATCGCCTTACGCCGCGTATAGAAGCGCACCCCATCCGGCCCGTAAGCATGCAGGTCGCCAAACAGCGAACGCTTCCAACCGCCAAAGCTGTGATACGCCACCGGCACCGGCAACGGTACGTTCACGCCCACCATGCCCACTTCAATCTCGTCACAGAACAGGCGCGCCGCTTCACCGTCACGGGTAAAGATGCAGGTGCCGTTGCCATACTCGTGATCGTTGATCAGTTGCATCGCGGCTTCCAGGCTGTTGACCCGGACTACACACAGCACCGGCCCAAAAATCTCTTCCTTATAGATGCGCATTTCAGGCGTCACACGGTCAAACAGACTACCGCCCAGGAAGAACCCGTCCTCATGGCCAGCAACACTCAGCCCGCGACCATCCACCACCAGCTCAGCGCCCGACGCCACACCGTCTTCTATATAGCCACTGACCTTGTCCCGTGCCTGCCCCGTCACCAACGGCCCCATGTCCAGGCCACAGGAGGTGCCTGCACCAATCTTCAGTGCCTTGATCTGCGGCACCAGCTTGGCGATCAACGCGTCGGCCACCTGATCACCCACACACACGGCAACAGAAATGGCCATGCAACGCTCACCACACGAACCATACGCCGCGCCCATCAACGCACTCACCGCGTTATCCAGATCCGCGTCCGGCATCAGCACCGCATGGTTTTTCGCCCCGCCCAGCGCCTGCACACGTTTGCCGCGCTTGGTCGCCTCGGAGTAGATGTACTCGGCAATCGGCGTCGAGCCGACAAAACTCAGCGCCTTGACTTCCGGCGCCTCGATCAGTGCATCCACCGCCCCCTTGTCGCCATGCACCACGCTCAACACGCCTCTAGGCAAACCGGCTTCCTGCAGCAGTTGCGCGATCAACAGCGTCGAGCTTGGATCACGCTCCGACGGTTTCAGGATGAAACAGTTGCCGCACACGATTGCCAGTGGGTACATCCACAGCGGCACCATGGCCGGGAAGTTGAACGGGGTAATACCGGCCACCACCCCCAGCGGCTGGAAATCCGACCAGGCATCAATGTTCGGGCCGACGTTACGGCTGTACTCACCCTTGAGGATTTCCGGCGCCGAGCACGCGTATTCCACGTTTTCGATACCGCGTTTCAACTCTCCCGCCGCGTCTTCCAACGTCTTGCCGTGCTCCTCGCTGATCAGCTGCGAGATACGGGCTTCGTTCTGCTCCAGCAATTGCTTGAAACGAAACATCACCTGAGCCCGTTTGGCCGGTGGAGTATTGCGCCACGCCGGGAACGCCGCTTTAGCCGAATCGATCGCGCCTTGAATGGTTTCACGACTGGCCAATGGCACCTGGTGAATCACTTGACCCGTCGACGGGTTATACACATCAGCGCTGCGACCGGTGTCGGTCACCAGTTCGCCATTGATCAAATGCTGGATAAGGCTCATGCAGGGCATCCTGAAAAGTTGTCCACAGGCACGACGCGCGTCGTGCCCGGTGTGCGTTGTATGTAGAAGGAAAATCAGTCGAGTGTGTTCAGCACTTCGCCGACCGCATCGAACAGGCGGTCCAGGTCCTGCGGCTTGCTGTTGAAGGTTGGGCCGAACTGCAGGGTGTCGCCGCCAAAGCGCACGTAAAACCCGGCTTTCCACAGCGCGATGCCCGCCTCGAACGGACGCACGATGGCATCCCCATCACGCGGGGCGATCTGGATCGCACCGGCCAGGCCATAGTTGCGAATGTCGATAACGTTCTTGCTGCCCTTCAGGCCATGCAGCGCATTCTCAAAGTGCGGTGCGACTTCGGCTACGCTCTGCACCAGGTTTTCTTTCTGCAACAGGTCCAATGCCGCCAGGCCCGCCGCACACGCCACCGGGTGTGCCGAATAGGTGTAGCCGTGTGGGAATTCCACCGCGTACTCAGGCGTCGCCTGATTCATGAACGTCTGATAAATCTCGGTGCTGGCAATCACCGCGCCCATCGGGATCGCGCCGTTGGTGACTTGTTTGGCAATGCACATCAGGTCCGGTGTAACGCCAAAGCTGTCGGCACCAAACATCGAGCCCGTACGGCCAAAGCCTGTGATCACTTCATCGAACACCAACAGGATGTTGTGCTGATCACAAATCTCACGCAGACGCTTCAAGTAACCCTGCGGCGGGACCAGGACCCCGGCGGAACCGGCCATGGGCTCAACAAACACCGCCGCGATGTTGGAGGCGTCATGCAACTCGATCAGCTTGAGCAGTTCATCGGCCAGGGCGATGCCACCTTGCTCGGGCATGCCACGGGAGAACGCGTTACTCGCCAACAGGGTATGAGGCAGGTGGTCAACGTCCATCAAGCCTTGACCAAAAATCTTACGGTTGCCGTTCACACCGCCAAGGCTGGTACCGGCGATGTTCACGCCGTGATAACCCCGCGCACGGCCGATCATCTTGGTCTTGGTGGCCTGGCCTTTTAAACGCCAGTACGCACGCACCATCTTCACGGCAGTATCGGCGCACTCGGAGCCGGAGTCGGTGAAGAACACATGGTTGAGGTTGCCTGGCGTCAGGCTGGTGATCTTCTCCGCCAACTGGAACGACAGCGGATGGCCATATTGAAAGCCTGGCGAGTAGTCCAACGTGCCCAACTGCTTGGCCACCGCTTCCTGGATTTCCTTACGGGTGTGCCCCGCGCCACAGGTCCACAGGCCTGACAGCGAGTCATACACCTTGCGCCCCTTGTCATCGATCAACCAGCTGCCTTCGGCGCCGACGATCAGGCGTGGGTCACGCTGGAAATTTCGGTTGGCGGTGTAAGGCATCCAGTGCGCGTCCAGCTTCAATTGGCTGGCCACAGAAGACGGCGCATTTTCAGGCATGTTCATCAGCAAAACCTCGCAAGGCAAAAGGCAGCGTAAGGAGTCAAAAAGCGTTGTTGCGGCTAAATTGCCACGGGGATAAAGTCTATGAAATTCAACTCTTCTAACCTTCAGTCAGGCCTTCACTAAACTATGAGCAGCCGTCGACCCGACCCCTTGGCCCAAGTCAGCGACTTTGATATCCGCCTGTTGCGCATTTTTCGCAGCGTGGTGGAGTGCGGCGGCTTTTCAGCGGCGGAAACGGTGCTGGGGATCGGGCGCTCAGCCATCAGCCAGCAAATGAGCGACCTGGAACAACGCCTGGGCCTGAGGCTTTGCCAACGGGGGCGCGCGGGGTTTTCCCTGACAGAAGAAGGGCGCGAGGTTTACCAGTCCGCGCTACAACTGCTCAGTGCCCTGGAGAGTTTTCGTACCGAGGTCAACGGCCTGCACCAGCACTTGCGCGGTGAACTGATCATCGGCCTTACCGACAACCTGGTCACCCTGCCCCACATGCGCATCACCCACGCCCTGGCGCAATTAAAGGAACGTGGCCCGGACGTGCAAATCCAGATCCGCATGATCGCCCCCAATGAAGTGGAACAAGGCGTACTCGACGGCCGCCTGCACGTTGGCGTGGTGCCCCAGGCCAGTGCCCTCTCGGGCCTGGAGTACCAACCGTTGTACAGCGAGCGCTCACTGCTCTACTGCGCGGTCGGCCACCCGCTGTTTTACGCCGACGACAAACAACTGGACGATGCGCGCATAAACAGCCAGGACGCCATTGCCCCCACGTTCCGCCTGCCCGCCGAGATCCAGGCCCACTACCAGCCGCTCAACTGCACTGCCAGCGCCTCGGACCGCGAAGGCATGGCCTTTCTGATCCTCACCGGGCGCTATATCGGTTACCTGCCCGACCATTACGCCAGCCTTTGGGTACAACAAGGCCGACTGCGTGCGCTGAAACCACCTACGCGTTTTTACGATTTAAGCCTCGCTTCGGTCACGCGCAAGGGCCGCCGCCCTCATTTGGTGCTGGAAAGTTTCCTCGAAAGCCTGGCCGCAACGCGCTAGGGCGGGCCTTACAAAAAAGCTGAGCACTTGGACAGTTTTTTGCAAGGCACAGGCACCTAGAACCGTCAGCCCCGAGTTCCCGTGCCATGCCCCCAGAAGCCTCACGCCCCAGCGACCTGATCTACGGCCTCAACGACCGCCCAAAACCTGCCCCCGCCTTGCTTGCGGCACTGCAACATGTGCTCGCCAGTTTCGTCGGCATCATCACACCGCCGCTGATCATCGGCTCCACCCTGGGCCTGACGGCGTACTTGCCCTACCTCATCAGCATGGCGTTGATGGTGTCGGGCGTAGGCACGTTCATCCAGGCACGTAGGCCTTTTGGTATTGGCGCCGGAATGATTTGCCTGCAAGGCACCAGCTTTGCCTTTTTGGGCGCGGTGTTATCGGCAGGTTTTATGGTCAAACAACGCGGCGGTAGCCCGGAAGACATCATGGCCATGGTGTTTGGCGTGTGCTTTTTCGGCGCCGCGGTACAGATCGTCTTGAGCCGCTTCATCGGCCAACTCAGAAAAGTCATCACGCCCCTGGTGACCGGCATTGTGATCACCCTGATCGGCATCAGCCTGATCAAGGTGGGCATCACCGATGTGGGCGGCGGCTTCAACGCTCCCGACTTCGGCGCCCCGGCCAACCTGGCCCTGGGCCTGTTCGTGGTGCTCACTATCATCCTGCTCAACCGTTCCAATACCCCCTGGGTACGCCTCTCGGCCATCATCATCGGCCTGGTCCTGGGCAGCCTTGCCGCCTGGCTGAGCGGAAAACTGGTGCCTCAAGCGTTGCCTGAATTACCGGTGATCAGCCTTCCTGTGCCCTTGCGCTTCGGTTTCAGCTTTGACTGGAGCGCTTTCCTGCCGGTCGCGCTGATTTATCTGATCAGCACCATCGAAACCGTCGGCGACCTCACCGCCAATTGCATGATCGCTCGCCAGCCCATCAGTGGGCCTTCCTATATAAGCCGGCTCAAGGGCGGTGTACTGGGCGACGGCGTGAGTTGCATGCTCGCCGCCACCTTCAGCGCGTTCCCCAACACTACCTTTGCGCAAAACAACGGTGTGATCCAACTCACCGGCGTCGCCAGCCGCTACGTGGGCCTGTACATCGGCGTGGTGCTGTTTTGTCTCGGCCTGTTTCCGCTGATTGGCGCTGTGCTGCAGCAAATCCCCAAGCCTGTGCTGGGCGGCGCCACCCTGGTGATGTTCGGCAGCGTCGCCGCTGCGGGCGTGCGCATCCTTGCGCAGGCTCCGCTGGATCGACGCAGCATGCTGATCATCGCCACTTCGTTCGGCGTTGGCCTGGGCGTCGCCGCGCAGCCCGACCTGTTGCACCGCATGCCGATGCTGGTGCAAAACCTGTTCGACTCCGCCATCACCAGCGGCGGCCTCACGGCCATCGTGTTGTGCCTGCTGCTGCCAGAGGACAAAGCCGCTGCCGCCGCCGTAAACCAGGCACCGGACAGCGACACGCTGGAGTCGCTTTAACGCTTTTATCGTATCGGGACTTGTCTGAGGCTTGAGGGTGGGTTATCTGTGCACACGTCGCCTTTACGATCTGCACGGAAACCTCCATGAGCCTCGACGTTCCTGCCCACAGCAACTACGCCGCAAAGCCCGCCAGCCGCATTCGGCAAAAGAATGAACACGCGATCCTGCGGGCTGCCGAGGATGAGTTCGCTCGCCATGGCTATAAAGGCACCAGCATGAACACCATCGCTTCGAGCGCCGGGTTGCCCAAAGCCAACCTGCACTACTACTTCACCAACAAGTTGGGGCTGTACATTGCCGTGCTGAGCAACATCCTCGAACTGTGGGACAGCACCTTCAACGCGCTGACCGCCGAGGACGACCCCGCCGTTGCACTGACGCGCTACATCCGCACCAAGATGGAGTTTTCCCGCCGCCATCCCCAGGCTTCACGGATTTTTGCCATGGAGATCATCAGCGGCGGCGAATGCCTGACCGAATATTTCAGCCAGGACTACCGCACCTGGTTCAGCGGCCGCGCGGCCGTGCTCCAGGCCTGGATCAACGCGGGCAAGATGGACCCCATCGACCCCATCCACTTGATCTTCCTGTTGTGGGGCAGCACCCAGCACTACGCCGACTTCGCCACCCAGATCTGCCGCGTGACCGGCCGCACCAAACTGACCAAGCAAGACATGGAAGACGCTGGCGACAACCTTATCCACATCATTCTCAAAGGCTGCGGCATCAAGCCCGCCCTCTAAACGAAGCCCCTCATGCCCTTCACGCTTACCGGCCTTTGCGAGTTTCGCGAAGACATTCGCAAAAGCCGCTTCATGACCTACGCCGCGCCCATCGCCAGCGCGCAGGACGCCCAGGCCTTCATCGAGCAGCACAGCGACCTCAACGCCACGCACAACTGCTGGGCCTGGAAACTCGGCGCGCAATACCGCAGCAACGATGATGGCGAACCCGGTGGCACCGCCGGGCGGCCCATCCTCGCGGCGATCGAGGCCCAGGCCTTTGATCAAGTGGTCGTGCTGGTGATCCGCTGGTACGGCGGCATTCAGCTCGGCACCGGCGGCCTCGCCCGGGCCTATGGCGGTGGCGCCAACAAATGCCTGCAAAACGCCGAGCGTATCGAACTGATCAGCCGCATACCGCTGCGTTGCGCCTGCGGTTTTGCCGAGCTGCCCCTGGTCAAACTGCGGGTGGCCGAGCTTGGCGGCCTGGTCGTGGAAGAAACCTTCACCGCCAATGGCGTCGACCTACAACTGGCGCTAGGCGAAGCCCACATCGATACCCTGCAAACCCAGTTGGCCGACCTCAGCCGCGGGCGCATCGTGCTGGCGCGCTGAAACTGCCCACATCTACTGTGCACCTGCTTGTGGATAACCTGAGCACACCCGCCTGCAACCCTTCTGTCATACGGGCTTCAGGCGACTGTTCATTTTTTGACCAGCAACCAGAGGCGGCGCCTCCATTGCGATTCAAAACAGGCAATGACGTAAAACTGCGATAACGTTACGCACTTAACCTGAGACTTCACCTGCAACGGACGCTGCTTATGCCTACGCCAAAAACCGCACTCATCATCGGCGCCTCCCGGGGCCTGGGCCTTGGGCTGGTCCAGCAATTGCTGGACGATGGCTGGGATGTGACCGCCACCGTGCGCGACCCACAAAACGCCGAAGCCTTGAAAGCCACCGGCGCGGTGCGCATCGAAAAGCTCGACATTGATGACCAACACGCCGTACTCGCCCTGAGCCAGCGCCTGCAAGACCGCACCTTCGACCTGCTCTTCGTCAATGCCGGCATCCTGGGCCCGGCCAATCAGGCACCGGGGCACGCTACGCAAGCGCAAGTCGGCCAACTGTTTTTCACCAACGCCGTGGCCCCGATCAACCTGGCCCAGCACTTTATCGGGCAGATCCGCAAAGGCGATGGCGTGCTGGCCTTCATGAGTTCAGTGCTGGGCAGCGTAGTGATTCCCGACTGCTCCAACCTGGCGCTGTACAAGGCCAGCAAGGCCGCGCTCAACTCCATGACCAACAGCTTTCTTACCCAATTGGGGGATCACCCACTCACCGTCCTGTCGCTGCACCCCGGCTGGGTCAAGACCGAGATGGGCGGCGAAAACGCGCAAATTGACGTACAAACCAGCGTGCGCGGCCTGGTGGACCAGGTGAATGCCTACACCGGCAAAGGCGGGCATCACTTCGTGGACTACACCGGCGCCACTATTGCCTGGTAAATCACGTACACTCTGCGCCTCGCCCTCACCGGCGACCCTGGATCAGCAGACAGGGCAACACTGAGCTGGCAAACCTGAACCCATCATTCAGAGGAGCCGGCCCATGCCTGCGACCCGTACCTGGTTAAAAAACCCCCTCGCGATTTTTACCGCCAACACCCTGGATGCCCGTGGCGGCCTGGTGCTGCAAGACGGCGTGATCGTTGAAGTCCTCGCCCTTGGGCAACAGCCTACAAACCCTTGCGATCAAACTTTCGACGCCCGCGAGCATGTCGTACTTCCTGGGCTGATCAACACCCACCATCACTTCTATCAGACCCTAACCCGCGCCTGGGCGCCGGTGGTCAACCAGCCCTTGTTTCCCTGGCTGAAAACCCTGTACCCGGTCTGGGCCCGCCTCACCCCGGAAAAACTCGCGCTGGCCACTCAGGTGGCCCTGGCCGAACTGCTGCTCTCGGGCTGCACCACGGCGGCCGACCACCACTATCTGTTCCCGGATGGCCTGGAAAACGCCATCGACGTGCAAGTCAACAGCGTGCGCGAACTGGGCATGCGCGCCATGCTCACCCGCGGTTCCATGAGCCTGGGCGAAGCGGACGGCGGGCTGCCACCGCAGCAAACCGTGCAACAGGGCGAGGTGATTCTGCAAGACAGCCAGCGCCTGATCCGCCAGTACCACGAACGCGGTGACGGCGCGCAGATCCAGATCGCCCTGGCGCCCTGCTCGCCGTTTTCGGTGACCCGGGAAATCATGCAAGCCAGCGCCGATCTGGCAAACAGCCTGGATGTGCGCCTGCATACCCACCTGGCAGAAACCCTCGACGAAGAAGACTTCTGCCTACAGCGCTTCGGCCTGCGCACCGTGGACTACTTGGACAGCGTCGGCTGGCTCGGCCCGCGCACCTGGCTGGCCCACGGCATTCACTTCAACCCCGACGAAATCGCCCGACTCGGCGCAGCCGGCACCGGGATCTGCCACTGCCCAAGCTCCAACATGCGCCTGGCCTCGGGGATTTGCCCGACGCTGGAGCTGCTCGCCGCGGGCGCGCCCATCGGCTTGGGCGTGGACGGTTCGGCGTCCAATGACGCGTCCAACATGATCCTGGAGGCGCGCCAGGCCCTGTACATTCAGCGCCTGCGTTATGGGGCAGAAAAGATCACGCCCGAAGGTGTCTTGGGATGGGCCACGCGCGGGTCGGCGCAGCTGCTGGGGCGTACAGACATCGGCGAGTTGGCCGTAGGAAAACAGGCAGACCTTGCGCTGTTCAAGCTGGATGAACTGCGCTTCTCCGGCAGTCATGATCCGATCTCGGCGCTGCTGCTGTGCGGTGCCGACCGGGCAGACCGCGTGATGGTCGCAGGCAAGTGGCGGGTGATCGACGGGCAGGTCGAGGGCCTGGACCTCAAGGGCCTGATCGCCGATCACAGCCAGGCGGCACGCGCCCTGATCGCGGGCGCCTGACACACGCCCGCCGCCACTGCGGGCGCTTAAACGCGCCCCAGTGGCTACAGGCCCAACAGCGACAGCATGATAAAGGTCGCAAACAACACAAAATGCGTCATCCCTTCAATCGCATTGGTTTCGCCGTCATTCAGGTTGATGGCACTGACAATCAGCGTGATAAACACCATCACCGTCTGCACCGGCGTCATTGCCATCTGGAACGGCTGGCCGGTGTAGAGCGCCATCGCTTCCATCACCGGCACCGTCAGAATCACCGTCGACAATGACGCCCCCAACGCGATGTTGACCACCGACTGCATGCGGTTGGCCAACGCCGCCCGCAACGCGGTCAAAATCTCGGGCGCGGCGGAAATGGCCGCCACCAGGATGGCCGTGATCACCGGCGGCGCGCCTGTGCCTTCCAGCCCCAGGTCGAGGGTCTTGGACATCACTTCCGCCAATGCGCCGATCACGATCACACCAAACACCAGGGTGCCGATGGAGAACGCCAGGTTGACCGGCGGCGTCTCTTCTTCGGGCTGCTTCTTGCGACGTTTTTGCGGGTAGCTGTAGCTGAAGAAATAACTGTGCGGCCCCACCTGCATGCGCAGGAACAAGGTGTAGAGCACCACCATCGCGCCGATGGTGAAGGCCGAGTACATTTTCCAGTCGGCCTCGGGGATAAATTCCGGCACCACCATGGACACGCCCATGGCCGTGAGGATCATCACGCTGTAGGTCCGCGCAGAATCATCGTTGTAGGACTGTTCGCCATGCTTGATGCCGCCCATCAGCGCCGCCAGGCCCAGGATGCCGTTGATGTCGAGCATTACCGCCGAATAAATGGTGTCGCGTACCAGCGTCGGCGAGGGCTCGTTGCTCATCATGATCGCCAGGATCACCACCTCCACCAGCACAGCGGCGAGGGTCAGGATCATGGTGCCGTAGGGGTCGCCCACCTTTTCGGCCAGTTGCTCGGCATGGTGGGCGACGCGCATCGACGCCATCACGATAAACACGATCAGCACCAACCCGCCCACCAAGGCAATCACCTGCCCGCTGTGCAGCAGCCAGTGTTCCAACGGGTACGCGGCGAGGGCGGCGATCAGCGCCAGCCACATGAATGTTTCTTGCTTGAGGGAAGTGAGCATGGCGAGCCTTTTAGCGCGGCGAATCGGTCAGTGATGGGCTACAGACTGCACCGCGCCGCTAACGTTTCGTAACACCTTAGTTCACAGGCCCCCGGTGCGAAGAAAGTCAATGTGTACCGCCGAGTCAGGTTTTGCCGATTATTTCGGCGCGCGTCTGTAGAATGCCGCGATTGCACCTGATGAGATTTTGACCATGTACGACTGGCTCAACGCCCTGCCCAAGGCCGAATTGCACCTGCACCTGGAAGGCTCGCTGGAGCCTGAGCTGCTGTTCGCGCTGGCCGAACGCAATAAAATCGCGCTGCCGTGGAACGACGTCGACACCCTGCGCAAGGCTTACGCCTTTAACAACCTGCAAGAGTTTCTCGACCTCTACTACCGCGGCGCCGACGTGCTGCGCACCTCCCAGGACTTCTACGACCTGACCTGGGCCTACCTGCTGCGCTGCAAAGAACAGAACGTGATCCACACCGAACCGTTCTTCGACCCGCAGACCCACACCGACCGGGGCATCCCTTTTGAAGTGGTGCTGAACGGCATCGCCGCCGCCCTCAAAGATGGCGAGCAGCAACTGGGCATCACCAGCGGGCTGATCCTGAGCTTCCTGCGCCACCTGAGCGAAGCCGAAGCCGAGAAAACCCTCGACCAGGCCCTACCGTTCCGTGACGCGTTCGTGGCCGTGGGCCTGGACAGCTCGGAAATGGGCCACCCGCCGAGCAAATTCCAGCGCGTGTTCGACCGTGCCCGCCATGAAGGTTTCCTGACCGTGGCCCACGCCGGCGAAGAAGGCCCGCCGGCGTACATTTGGGAAGCCATCGACCTGTTAAAGATCCAGCGTATCGACCATGGGGTGCGCGCCATCGAAGACGAGCGCCTGATGCAGCGGATCATCGACGAGCAGATCCCGCTGACGGTGTGCCCGCTGTCCAACACCAAACTGTGCGTGTTTGACGACATGGCCCAGCACAACATTCTCGAGATGCTCGAGCGTGGCGTGAAGGTGACGGTGAACTCGGACGACCCGGCGTACTTTGGCGGGTATGTGACCGAGAACTTCCATGCGCTGCACACGGCGCTGGGCATGACCCAGGATCAGGCTACGCGCCTGGCGCAAAACAGCCTGGACGCGCGCTTGATCAAGCCTTGAACCAGGGTTAACCACGGGCGGGGGAGAGATCCGTTTTAAGTAACAGCGGCAATGGCCGATCTCCCCCACTCACGACTGGGTGAGTTCTTCCAGCGTACGCCCGCGCGTCTCCATCCCGAACCACCACACCACCCCCGCCGCTACTGCAAAACACAGCGCCCCCAGCGCAAACACCCCGCCCTGCCCGGTCACCGGAAACACCAGGCCCGTCACCAGCGGCCCCAGCAGCGAGCCCACCCGGCCAATCGCCGAGGCGAAACCCGAGCCGGTGGCCCGCGCCGATGTCGGGTACAGCTCAGGCGTGTAGGTGTAAAGCACCGCCCACATGCCAAACAGGAAAAACTGCATCAACAACCCCGAGGCAATCAGTAACCCGACGTTGCCGCCAAACACGGCGCTCTGGCCGTATAAAAACGCCATCACCCCGCCGCCGAGCAATGTCACGATACACACCGGCTTGCGCCCCCAGCGCTCCACCAGCCAGGCCGCCATTAAAAAGCCGGGGATGCCCCCAAGCGAAATAATCACCGTGTAATACACCGACTGCGTCACCGCAAAGCCCGACTGTTGCAGCAGCGCGCTGAGCCAGGAGGTGAGGCCGTAAAAGCCCAGCAAGGCAAAGAACCACACACTCCAGATCATCATCGTGCGCTGGCGATAGTGCGCCGACCACAGTTGCTGGAACGCCGAAAAAAAGGTCCCCGGTGCGCTGTCGATACGGGGCAAACGAACCGGCTCGGGTAAGTCCGCACGCCCCAACGAAGCCCGCACCCGTTGCTCGATGCCCTGCAACACGGCGTCGGCCGCCGCGTGTCGCCCGGCCTGTTCCAGCCAGCGTGGCGACTCGGGGATGAAAAACCGGATCGCCAATACAAACACCGCCGGCACGGCCAACACGAGGAAGATGTCGCGCCAGCCAATCACCGGCAGCAAAACGTACGACAGCACCCCCGCCGCCACAAAGCCCATCGGCCAGAAACCGTCCATCAACGCGATGTAGCGCCCACGCCCCTTGGCCGGAATCAGCTCCGAGAGCATCGACTGGGCAATCGGAAACTCCATGCCCATGCCAATCCCCAACAGGATGCGAAACAGCGTCAGCCCCTCCACCGTCTGCGCGGTGGAGCACAGGTAGCTGGCGACGCCCCACAACACGATGCTCCACTGAAACACCGGTTTGCGCCCGAACCGGTCCGCGAGCATGCCCGACAGCGACGCGCCCACCACCATGCCGAAAAAACTCGAACTGGCCAGCAACCCGGCCTGGGCGCTGCTCAGGCCAAACTCGGCTTTGATCGAGCCGAGCAAGAAGGTCATCATCGCCAGGTCCATGGAGTCGAAGAAAAACGCCAGGGCGATGATGATAAAAATGAGGCGGTGGTAACCACTGATGGGTAGCCGTTCCAGCCGTTCTGCCGCGCTATAACCCTGAATGCCCATGCCGCGCCCCCTGTGTGAGAAATCCCCTCACCGAGTGTGCGACAACGCTTGCGCCCGCTGTGGCTGGATGCGACCTGATTGCACCCGTGAACGACGCCGCTGCGCTTAAGGGTGCTCGCAGGCGGCCAGTCGGGCGATTTCCTCGTGGCCCGCGGGGCTGATGTGCAGCGCCAGGGACTCATTGATCACGCTGGCCCACCCCGCCTGAATGAACAACTGCAACAACGCCGCGCCCAATGCACCGCCCAGGTGCGGTTGCTGCGCCCCCCAGTCAAGGCACTCGCACGCCAATGGCTGCGCCAGCGCCTGGGTGAAAATGCCCAGGCCCTCCAGTTTGCGGGCGCCCTTGGGCGTGACCTCGATGCGCAGCTCCCGGCCGTCGACCCAACCCGCCTTGAGCATGCGTTGATACAGCCGGGCCGCCAACTCGCCGCCCAGATGGCCCCGGCACACCCGGGCCTGACGCAGGGCGGTCGGCGCGACCAACGGCGGGCAAATCATCGGGCTGCTGCGCGCGGCGCTGGCCATGGTGGTGGTGGCCAGCGCGTTCACCGCCACGCTGACATCCGGCGCCGCCACGCGAAACAGCCGACGGCTGCCGTTCAGTTCCACGCGCAGCAGGCCGCCGGTGGCAAGTCGCAGCAAATGGGCCTTGGCCGACGCGGCCGATACCCCGGCGACCATGGCTAATTCATCGATGGGTTTGGCCGAACCGTCCATTAGCGCCCACAGCATTGCGGTGCGCTTGGGGTCGGCCAGCAAGGTGGCGATCTGACTGATACAAGGTGCGTGGTCCATGTGCTGATTCACTCCGTCGTGGGGCGTTTGCCTGCTGCAATTCGCGCAAAAGTATAAGCGTGAAAAACAGCGGTTCCGCCCCGTCTGACCGGGCGACACTGGACAGAAGCTGAAGGAAATTTCCTGGTTTTGCCGAGGTTAAAGCGTAGGCATTGATCGCTCCGGTAACTGCGCCGTCAATTTCGCACAGCGCGACACGAGCATCTCTCGCAACAGATTGATCGGCTTGCTCAGTTGCGCACGGTGCGCGCACAACAAATTGAGCGGCGTGCGCTCGCCCCGAAGCTCGGGCAACAGCAGGCGCAGGCGCCCAGCCAGCACATCAGTGCTCACGTCCAGCCAGGACTTGTAAGCGATGCCGACCCCAGCCACCGCCCAGCGGCGCACCACATCGGCATCGTCGCTGAAACGGTCGCCGCTCACGGTCAGGCCGAGTTCGCGCTTGCCGTCGTGAAAATTCCAATGGTCATGCACCCGGCCACCGAGCATGTACAGCAGGCAGTTGTGCTGGGCCAACTGCTCCAACTGGCGTGGCTCGCCATGGCGGGCCAGGTACTCGGGGGACGCGCACAGCACGCGCACGTTGTGCGGCGCGATGGGCAGTGCGATCAGGCTGGAGTCTTCCGGCTCGCCGTAGCGCAGGGCGATGTCCACTGGCTGGCGGAACAGGTCGGCAATCCGGTCACCCAATAACAAGCGCACGCCAAGGTTGGGGTATTCGCGCTGGAACGCGTCCAGCCAGGGCAACAACTGGTTACGGCCAAAGTCCGAGGGGGCCGACAATTGCAGCACGCCGCTGACCTGGTCCTGGCCGCTGGCAAGCAGTCGGCGGCCTTCATCCAGGCTGCTCAGGGCCGCCCGGGCGTACTCCAGAAACCCCTCGCCCTCGGCGGTCAGGCGCAGGCTGCGGGTAGAGCGCGCCAGCAAACGCGCGCCCAATTGCTGCTCGATGCGCTTCAAGGCCGCACTGGCCACGGCGGCCGACAGGTCCATGACCCGCGCCGCAGCGGACAGGCTGCCCAGGTCTGCGGCGCGTACAAACAACTGCAAATCATCAAAGCGCAGCACCGTGGATCACCGCCCATTATCAATAAAATGTTGAAAGAGACCTCTCTTTTAGCGGGTTTTATCTCTGAGAGAAATAGCCAATCATCTGTGCATCCCGTCATCACGCCTCAGGAGTCGAACATGTCCAACGCGTTTAACGTCATCGCCACGCTGATCGCCAAACCCGGCCAACACGCCACCCTGGAAAAACTGCTGCGCGAACTGCTAGAGCCGACCCGTGTCGAGCCCGGTTGCCAGCAATACGAACTGCACCAAGACCTGCAACACCCCGAAACCTTCTACATGCTCGAACGCTGGAGCGATGAGGCCGCGCTGGCCGACCACTACCAGAGCGTGCACGTTCAGCACTTTCGCGCCCAGGCCGCCGACGTGCTCGGGCATTTCGAGCTCAAGCGTCTGAAGTTTCTCGCCTGAATCCCGTCTTTTTGGAGTTTTCATGAAAGCCATTGCCTACTACACCTCCCTGCCGATCACCGATCCCCAGGCCCTGCAAGACATCGAACTGCCCGCGCCGGTCGCAGGCCCGCGTGAACTGCTGGTGGAAGTCAAAGCCATCTCCGTCAACCCGGTGGACACCAAAGTGCGCACCAACGTGGCCCCGGAAAACGGCGCCGCCAAAGTGCTGGGCTGGGACGTGGCCGGTGTGGTCAAGGCCGTGGGCAGTGAAGTGACGCTGTTCAAGGCCGGTGACAAGGTGTTTTACGCAGGATCCCTGGTACGCCCCGGCGGTAACAGCGAACTGCACACGGTGGACGAACGCATCGTTGGCCACATGCCCAAGAGCCTCGGCTTTGCCGACGCGGCCGCATTGCCGCTGACGGCTATCACGGCCTGGGAATTGTTGTTTGAACGCCTGCAAGTACGTGAAGGCCATGCCGATGAGGGCCAAAGCCTGCTGATCGTCGGTGCGTCGGGCGGTGTAGGCTCGATCCTCACCCAACTGGCCAAACAGCTGACCGGCCTGAAGGTCATCGGCACCGCCTCGCGCCCCGAAACCCAGGCCTGGGCCAAAGACCTGGGCGCCGACCTGGTGATCGACCACCGCCAGCCGCTGAGCGAAGCCTTAAAAGGCGCGGGCGTGGCGCAGGTGACGCACGTGGCCAGCCTGACCCAGACCGACCAGCACCTGGACCAACTGGTCGAAGCCCTGGCCCCGCAAGGCAAGCTGGCGCTGATTGATGACCCCAAGGCGCTGGACGTGAGCAAGCTCAAGCGCAAGAGCCTGTCGCTGCACTGGGAGTTCATGTACACCCGCTCGATGTTCGAGACGCCAGACATGATCGAACAACACCACCTGCTCAACCGCGTGGCGGGGCTGATCGACGCCGGCACCCTCAAAACCACGGTGGGGGAACACTTCGGCACGATCAATGCCCAGAACCTGCGCCGCGCCCATGCGCTGCTGGAAAGCGGCAAGGCCAAAGGCAAGATTGTGCTTGAAGGCTTCTAAAACAGGGCGCTTGGGGTGTCGTCCGTTATGCCTGTCGGCCACGGACGACACCGCTAGTCCGAGACTTGGTTCTTGTCATATTTGTAGGCGTATTCGGGTTTATATTGGCCGCCTTTGCCACGCAGTCTTACGTGAGGAAGTCCGCCATGAAGATTCTGATAAAAGCGTTAGCAAAATCCCACGGCAACAAATGGCAGGTCCGCCTGGATCACAATGCCTTTACCTTTCGCAGTGAAGCCGAAGCCCGCGCATTTGCCGACACCCTGCAAGCCCGCCTCCAGGCGCCCCATCACTTCCAAGACAGCCAGCAGCGCTCCGCTGGCTGAGCCTTGTCCAGCCCTGCGCCTGTCACGCGTGTTTGCGTTGCAGGCGCCGGGTCGCGGTAGCGATCGTCACCACCAATACGCCGCACAGGCTGATGACCATTGCCATCGGCATGGCCGTGCCGTCGTGCAACACGCCCACCAACGACGCCGCGCCCGCCGCCACGCCAAACTGAATGCAACCGAGCAATGCCGACGCGCTGCCCGCCCGTGCGCCCTGCCCACTCATGGCGCAGGCCGAGGTGTTGGGCAAAATGCAGCCCAGGCTCGCGATGCAAATAAACAGTGGCACCAACAAGGGCCACAAGGCTTCGGTGCGCCATGAGGCGACCAGCAGCAACGCCAGCGTGGCGAGCACATACACCCACACCGTGCGCGACAGCAAAAACGCCGGGCCGCGCTTGGCCAGCAAGCGGGCGTTCAATTGCGCCACCAGGGTAAAACCGGCGGCGTTGGAGCCAAACAGCCAGCCGTAGTGTTCGGGGGCCACGCCGTAGAGCTTGATAAACACGAAAGGCGAACCCGCGATGTAGGCAAACATCCCAGCAATCGCGATGCCGCCGGTCAGGGCGTACCCCAGGTACACCCGGTCCGACAGCAACCGACCGTACTGGCGCAACGCACCGGAGAGCGGCTGGCGCGGTTGGTCCGCCGGCAGACTTTCCGGCAACCCCACCACCACCGCGAGGGCCGCCAGCACGCTGAACACACTCAGCGCCAGGAAGATCGATTGCCAGCCATATGCCCCCACCATCACCCCGCCCGCCAGCGGTGCAAGGATCGGCGCCAGGCCGGTGACCAGCATCAGTTGGGAAAACACCTTGGCCGAGCCCACGGCGTCACATTTGTCGCTGACCACCGCCCGGGAAATCACCATGCCCGCACAGCCGCCCAGCGCCTGCACGAAGCGGGCGCCAATCAGCCAGTCGAGCGTGGGCGCGTAGGCGCAGGCAAAGGACGCCAGGGTGAACAGAGTCACGCCGCTCAGCAGTGGCCCGCGTCGGCCAAAGCGGTCGGCCAGCGGCCCGTAGATCAGTTGACCAATGGCCAACCCCGCGAAATATACCGCCAAGGTCAGCTGGACATGTTTTTCGTCGGTGGCAAACGCTTGGGCAATGGCCGGGAAACCCGGCAGGTAAAAGTCGATCGCCAGCGGCGCAAAGGCGCTCAAGGCGCCCAGAATCAGGATTATGCGAAGGTTCATCAGGCATCCATGTAAGTCGGCAGCGCGACAGTTTAGCCGGGCCTGGATGCCTTGAACATTACGTTAGCTCGCTAACTATCGAATCAAGCCAGGTTGACGCTGTAGCCCTCTTCGCTGATCAGGCCGATGATTTCCTGCGCCGACAGCTGGCTTTCAACCCCCACTTCCCCAGCAGCGAGGTCGACCTTGACGCTGGCGACCGGGTCTTTGCCCTGCACCGCCTGGGTGACGGCACGGACGCAGTGGCCGCAGGTCATTCCTTGCACTTTAAATGTTTGCATGACATGTCTCCTGTTGATGAGGTTGCCCGCAGTCTCGACCTTGCCCCCGTGGCAAGGTCAAGCGCTGAAAAAACCTGCCGGGCTGGTATTCATCTGCGCGCTCGGCCAAGCTTCACCTCACCACGATGTCCCCCTCGGAGAATCCGCCATGCGTCGGTCGTTGTTTGCTCTTGTCAGCTTGATAAGCGTCTGTGTTGCGGCGCCCATGGCCAGCGCCGCTGAAGACTATGCGGTGCTGATCATTTCCCGGGAGCGCCTGGAGGTGCCGACCAACTGCGAGATCGGCCTGTATATCCAGGACCAGTTGGCCGGGCGGCTGTTTCAGGAGCAGGCCACCTCGTTCAACTTGCCGGCCGGGAACGTTTCGCTGCGCCTCAAATTGCTGCCGGGCCAAACCCCGGGTTGCCAACCGGGCCTGCTCGCGCCGCCCGCGCAAAACATCACGTTGAAGGCCGGTGACGTGCGTAAGCTGCGCATCGCCCTGGGGCCAGACGGCATGTACCTCAAACCTGCCGCCCTGGAATATTGAAACAGCCTACAAAAAAAGAGCCTTGACCTTACCTTAGGGTCAAGGTTGATCCTACGGGCAACTTCTCTTGGAGCGCTGCCCGATGACCTTATCCACCTCCTTCGATCTGCCCATCAGCGGCATGACGTGCGCCAGCTGCGCAGGCCGGGTCGAGCGCGCGCTGGGCAAAGTGCCTGGCGTGCAGCGTGTCAGCGTCAACCTGGCCAACGAACGGGCCCACGTCGACGTGCTCGGGCCCATGGACCCGGCAGTATTAATCGCCGCCGTCGACAAGGCGGGCTACACCGCCACCCTGACGCAGAGCCCAACCACCAGCGAGGCCGACCAACAGCAACGCTTGCGCCATGAGCGCGGCGCGGTCTTGCTCGCGGTGCTGCTGGCGCTGCCACTGGTCGCGCCCATGCTGGTGGAGCCCTTTGGCCTGCACTGGATGCTCCCCGCCTGGGTGCAATTTCTGCTGGCCACCCCGGTGCAGTTCATCCTGGGTGCGCGTTTTTACATTGCGGCCTGCAAAGCGGTGCGCGCCGGGGCTGGCAACATGGACCTGCTGGTGGCCATCGGCACCAGCGCCGGTTACGGCCTGAGCCTTTACCAATGGCTCACCGCCCCGGCGGGCAGCATGCCGCACTTGTATTTCGAGGCCTCTGCCGTGGTGATTGCCCTGGTGCTGCTGGGCAAATACCTGGAAAGCCGCGCCAAGCGCCAGACCGCCAGCGCCATTCGCGCACTTGAAGCCCTGCGCCCGGAGCGGGCGATTCAGGTGGTCGATGGCCGCGAACACGACGTGGCCATCAGCGCGCTGAAGCTCAATGACCTGGTGCTGGTCAAACCCGGCGAGCGTTTTCCAGTGGACGGTGAAGTGATCGAAGGCCAGAGCCACGCCGATGAAGCGTTGATCAGCGGGGAAAGCCTGCCGGTGCCCAAGCAGCCCGGTGATACCGTCACCGGCGGCGCCATCAATGGCGAAGGCCGTTTGTTGGTGCGCACCCGGGCGCTGGGCGCAGAAAGCGTGCTGGCGCGGATCATCCGCCTGGTCGAAGACGCCCAGGCCGCCAAGGCGCCGATCCAGAAGCTGGTGGATAAAGTCAGCCAAGTGTTTGTGCCTGCCGTGCTGGTGCTGGCCTTGCTCACACTGGTGGGCTGGTGGTTGCACGGCGCGCCGCTGGAAACCGCGCTGATCAATGCCGTGGCGGTATTGGTGATCGCGTGCCCGTGCGCCTTGGGCCTCGCCACACCGACCGCGATCATGGCCGGCACCGGCGTGGCCGCCCGCCACGGGATTTTGATCAAGGACGCCCAAGCTCTGGAACGCGCCCATGAAGTGAGCGCAGTGGTCTTCGACAAAACCGGCACGCTGACCTCTGGCGCCCCTAAAATTGCACATTTGGCGGCCGTGGACGGCGATGAAGCGTTCCTGCTGCAACTGGCTGGCGCCCTGCAGCGCGGCAGTGAACACCCGCTGGCAAAAGCGGTGCTGGAGGCTTGCGCCGAACGCGGTTTGCGCGTGGCCGACGTGAGCGCCAGCCAGTCCCTGACCGGGCGCGGCATTGCCGGCACCCTCGACGGCCGGCAACTGGCCCTGGGCAATCGCCGCCTGCTGGACGAAACCGCCCTGGCGCCAGGCCCACTGGCAGCGTCCGCCACCGCCTGGGAAGCCGAAGGCCGTACCTTGTCCTGGCTGATCGAAAAAGCCCCGCACGCGCGGGTGCTGGGCCTGTTTGCCTTTGGCGACACGTTAAAGCCAGGCGCGCTGGACGCGGTGCGCCAACTCAAGGCGCAGCGCATCAGTAGCCACCTGTTGACCGGCGACAACCGCGGCAGTGCGCAGGTGGTGGCCCAGGCCTTAGGGATCGAGGATGTGCACGCCGAGGTGCTGCCCGCCGACAAGGCCGCCGCGGTGGGCACGCTTAAAAAGACGGGCGTGGTGGCCATGGTCGGTGACGGCATCAACGACGCCCCGGCCCTGGCGGCGGCCGACATCGGCATCGCCATGGGCGGCGGCACCGACGTGGCGATGCACGCGGCGGGGATCACGCTGATGCGCGGCGATCCACGCCTGGTGCCCGCAGCGCTGGACATCAGCCGCAAGACCTATGGGAAAATTCGACAGAATTTGTTCTGGGCGTTTGTGTATAACCTCATCGGCATCCCGCTGGCCGCCTTTGGCCTGCTGAACCCGGTACTGGCGGGGGCCGCGATGGCGCTGTCCAGCGTCAGCGTGGTGAGCAATGCCCTGCTGTTGAAAACCTGGAAACCGAAGGACCTGGAGAAGCCTCAATGAATATCGGCCAAGCGGCACGCCACAGCGGCCTGAGCGCCAAGATGATTCGTTATTACGAGTCCATCGGCCTGCTTAAAGCAGCCCATCGCACCGACAGCGGCTACCGCGTGTACAGCGACGACGACTTGCACACCCTGGCGTTTATCAAGCGCTCGCGCGACCTGGGGTTTTCACTGGAGGAAGTCGGCAAGCTGCTGGCGCTGTGGCAAGACCGCCAACGCGCCAGCGCCGACGTGAAGGCGCTGGCGTATCAGCACATCGAAGCGTTGAACCAGAAGATTCGTGAACTGGGGCAACTGCGCGACACGTTGCAGGACCTGGTGGAGCACTGCCAGGGCGATCACCGCCCCGACTGCCCGATTCTCAAGGAATTGGCATCGGGCACCTGCTGCGCCTGATGCGGGCATCGTTCCCACCCGCGTGGGAACGGTCAGCCGCGCGTTATTGCATCCACGGCGGCGTCGGCGGTTCTTGCGACGCTTTGCTCGGCGGTGCGTCATCGGCCGCACGGATCGCCTGGCGACGCTCTTCATCCAGGCGCGCCGCCTCGATCTCGCGCATCACCCCGCCCACATCGGCCAGCTCTTCTGTCTCTTCGAACTCGCCCGTCAGCACGCTACCCGGGTGCAAGGTGCCAGCCTCATACAGGGCCCACATTTCTTTGGCGTAGCGGGTCTTTTTAAGCTCCGGCGCAAAACGCCCGAAGTACGCCGCCATGTTGCCCACGTCCCGCTCCAGCATGCTGAACGCGTGGTTGTTCCCTGCCGCATCCACCGCTTGCGGCAGGTCAATGATGACCGGGCCGGTCGGCGTCAACAGCACGTTGAACTCGGACAGGTCGCCGTGCACCAGGCCGGTACACAACATCAGCACGATCTGGGCGATCAGGAAGGCGTGGTATTCACGCGCCTGGTCCGGCTCCAGCACCACGTCGTTCAAACGAGGGGCAGCGTCGCCGTACTCGTCGGCCACCAGTTCCATGAGCAGCACGCCTTCCAGGAAGTCGTACGGCTGAGGCACGCGCACGCCCGCGCCCGCCAGGCGGAACAAAGCCGCCACTTCGGCGTTCTGCCAGGCGTCTTCGGCTTCTTTCTTGCCGTACTTGGAGCCCTTGGCCATGGCGCGGGCCTGACGGCTGTTACGCACCTTGCGGCCTTCCTGGTATTCGGATGCCTGACGAAAACTTCGTTTATTCGCCTCCTTGTAGACCTTGGCGCAACGTAACTCTTTGCCGCAGCGCACCACGTAAACAGCTGCTTCTTTACCACTCATGAGTGGGCGCAGCACCTCGTCGACCAGACCGTCCTCGATCAGGGGTTCAATGCGTTTAGGAGTCTTCATCAGCTTTTATCAGGGGTCCTTTATTACCAAACAGACGTGTGGCACTCGTTATACGGCAATCCTCGCGTCTCGGGGAGAGGCAGCCGGCCTTCACGCCATCGGGAATGCATCCAATATGCCAATTTGCATCGGCGGGCCGATCATAGCCGAGATCAACGCTCAATGATCGCCGTCACGCCCTGACCGCCCGCCGCGCAGATCGAGATCAGGCCGCGGCCCTTGCCTGCGGCGTCCAGCAGCTTGGCCAGGTTGGCGACGATACGCCCGCCCGTCGCGGCAAACGGGTGCCCGGCGGCCAATGAACTGCCCTTGACGTTGAGGCGGCTGCGGTCGATGGCCCCCAGCGGCGCGTCCAAGCCCAGGCGCGTCTTGCAGTAGTGCGCATCCTCCCAGGCCTTGAGCGTGCACAACACTTGGGCTGCGAATGCTTCGTGGATCTCGTAGTAATCGAAGTCTTGCAGCGTCAGACCGTTCCTAGCCAGCAAGCGCGGCACGGCATACACCGGCGCCATCAACAGGCCTTCGGCGCCGTTGACGAAGTCCACCGCCGCCGCTTCGCCATCGCGCAAGTAGGCGAGCACCGGCAAGCCCCGCGCGTTGGCCCATTCTTCGCTGGCGAGCAATACCAGGGACGCCCCGTCGGTGAGCGGCGTCGAGTTGCCCGCCGTGAGGGTGCCTTGTTCGCTGCGCTCGAATGCAGGCTTGAGGCTGGCGAGTTTTTCCAGGGTCAGGTCGGGGCGCAGGTTGTTGTCACGGGTCAGACCCAGAAACGGGGTGAGCAGGTCGTTGTGCCAGCCCTCGGCGTAGGAAGCGGCCAGGTTCTGATGGCTTTGCAGGGCCAACTGGTCCTGCTCCTGGCGGGGGATGTGCCAGGTCTGAGCCATTAATTCACAGTGCTCGCCCATGGACTTGCCGGTGCGCGGCTCACCGTTGCGCGGCAATTGCGGCTTGAGGTGATGGGGGCGAAGTTGTAACAGGATTTTGATCCTATCCCCCATAGACTTGGCGCGATTGGCCCGCAACAGGATCTTGCGCAGCCCCTCGTTGACACCGATGGGGGCGTCGGACGTCGTGTCCACGCCACCGGCTATCGCGCAGTCGATCTGGCCCAGCGCGATCTTGTTCGCCACCAGTAACGCGGCCTCCAGGCCGGTGCCGCAGGCTTGTTGAACGTCGTAGGCCGGGGTTTGCGGCGACAGGCGCGAGCCCAGCACGCATTCGCGCGTGAGGTTGAAGTCCCGCGAGTGCTTGAGCACTGCACCGGCCGCCACTTCGCCGATGCGCAGGCCGTGCAGATTGTAGCGCTCGATCAGGCCCTCCAGGGCGGCGGTCAGCATCGCCTGGTTGCTCGCGGTGGCGTACGGGCCATTGGAACGGGCGAAAGGAATGCGGTTACCGCCAATGATCGCTACACGGCGCAATTGAGTCATGAAAGCCTCCCTGATGGGTGTAGGTGGAATCATCAGCCTAGCCTAGGCTGATCGAACGACTGCCACCCCGGGGTGGTCAACCGTTTGAACCCCAGTACTCGGAGAGCGTTCCATGTCTGACCGTTATATCGACTTCGCCAACTCAAGCCTCGGCCATCGCCTGGTCGGCGCCCTTGGCCTGCCGTCGCCGGTGCGGCTGGAACGCTGGCAAGCGGGGCGCCTGCGCCCGGTCGAGGGTGCGCTGCTGATCGGCGGCGGCCCGCTGGCGGGCCAGGTCCTGGCGTTTGGCCAAAAACTGACCGACGCCATTTACAGCTACGGCGCCGAGCCTTCCGACGCGCCCGCCTGGATTCCCGGCCACGGCCCTAAACTCAAAGCCGTGGTGTTCGACGCCAGCCACCTGCAGCACACCGACCAGCTCAAACAGCTGCGCGAATTCTTTCAACCACTGCTGAAAAATCTCGCGCCCAGCGCACATTTGGTGGTGCTTGGCCGAGCGCCGCAGGGCCTGCGCGACCCGTTTGCCGCCAGTGCCCAACGCGCCCTGGAAGGCTTCAGCCGTTCGCTGGCCAAAGAGCTGCGCGGCGGCGGCACCTTGCAACTGCTGTACGTGGGCGAGGGTGCCGAGGCGCAGTTGGAGGGTGCGCTGCGGTTTTTCCTGTCGCCCAAAAGCGCTTATATCTCGGGCCAGGTGCTGCACCTGAGCGCCTGCGCCACCCAGGTCACCGACTGGACCCGCCCGCTCGCCGGGCGCAAGGCCCTGGTCACCGGCGCCGCCCGAGGCATTGGGGCGGCCATCGCCGAAACCCTGGCCCGCGACGGTGCGCAGGTGATCCTGCTGGACGTGCCCCAGGCCAAGGCCGACCTCGACGCCCTGGCCGCCCGCCTCGGCGCGCGCACCATCGCCCTGGATATTTGCGCGGACGACGCCAGCACCCAACTGATCGAACACTTGCCGGACGGCGTCGACATTGTGGTGCACAACGCGGGCATTACCCGCGACAAGACTCTGGCCAACATGACGCCGGAATACTGGGACGCGGTGCTGGCCGTCAACCTCAAGGCGCCGCAAGTGCTGACCCAGGCGCTACTGGACAGCGGCGCCTTGCACGACAACGGCCGCGTCATTGTGCTGGCGTCCATCAGCGGCATCGCCGGCAACCGCGGGCAAACCAACTACGCCGCGAGCAAAGCCGGGTTGATCGGCCTGGCGCAGGCCTGGGCGCCGCTGCTGGGCGAGCGTGGTATCAGCATTAATGCCGTTGCGCCCGGGTTTATCGAAACGCAAATGACGGCGCACATTCCCTTCGCCCTGCGCGAAGCAGGGCGGCGCATGAGCTCGCTGGGCCAGGGAGGGTTGCCTCAGGACGTGGCCGAGGCGGTGGCCTGGCTCGGCCAGCCAGGCTCGGGGGCCGTCAGCGGGCAAGCGCTGCGGGTGTGTGGGCAAAGTCTACTGGGAGCGTAAGCATGGAGTGGCACACACTGAGCAACCCGCCGTTTTTACCGCCGTTGTATTGGCGGGCAGCGCTCAAGCGCAACGTCACCGGCACCACGCGGCCCCAGACGGGCCTGCGCTGCCGGGTGCTGGTCAATCCTGCCGAGGTCGCGGCCTATCGCAAGGTTTGCGGGTTTGCCGACAGCCCGATATTGCCCGCGACCTACCCTCACCTGCTTGCCTTCGGGCTGCAGATGCAATTGCTCACCCGGGATGATTTTCCGTTCCCGCTGTTGGGGCTCATCCACCTGAACAATCGCATCCGCGTATTGCGCCCGCTGGGCGGGGTGAGTGCGCTGACGGTCGGGGTGTATGCCCACAACCTGCGCCCTCACGCCAAGGGCGTGAACTTTGATGTGATCACCGTTGTCGAGGATGCACTGGGCCCGCTGTGGGAGGCCGAAAGCCGCATGCTGCGCCGTGGCGTGAAAGGTGAGGGCTCGCCCGCTGATGCCGCCTTGCCCACGCCTGCGCGCGTCAGTGAACTGACCCGCTGGAGCGCCTCTGCCGACATCGGGCGCCGCTACGCCCGCGTGTCCGGCGATTACAACCCGATTCACTTGAGCGCGCTCACCGCCAGACTGTTCGGCTTCCCCCAGGCCATCGCCCATGGCTTGTGGAACACGGCGCGCACACTGGCGGCCCTGGGTGACCACTTGCCGGCCGCCAATGTCGAGATTGAAGTGGCGTTTAAAAAGCCGGTGCGCTTGCCCGGTGACGTGATCTTATTGGCCAGTGCTGCCGGTTCCAGCGGGGAACTGCAACTAAAAAGTCCCGACGACATTGAACACATGGTGGGATGTTGGCGGCCTGTCGCCTGATAAATTGTATATATACAACTTAAGTGATAGCGGGCGTTCCATAGCCCGCTAACTTTATCAACTGATTGATTTATAACACCTCCCTTCTTTTAGCCTGCGCTTGCTTATACCCAAGGTATTAATCAGTAAGCCGACCGCGCCTGGGTGTATATAAGTTGTTAATACCAAGTTGAGCGTTGTGACACTGCACGGCCTGGCGTGTGATAGCCCTTACCGGACGAATGTATCGCTGGCCTTTAGAAACAGCGGACTTCGAGAACAACAAAGGCTGTACCAGGTGCAAGGAAATCAATCATGAAAACTCAAGTCGTGTTTTGGAAAGCAAGTACCGCGCTGGCCCTGATTCTGGCAATGAGCCTCGGTGGCTGCAGCAGCGGTGGTGGTGGGCATCACAGCAGTGTGGCAGCGTCTTCTCCGGATGCTGGCGCAGGCGGCAGCGCAGGTGGCGACGGTTCAGGTGGCGGCACCGGCGGTGGAACAGGTGGCGGCACGGGAGGTGGCACCGGCGGCGGGACAGGTGGTGGTACGGGCGGTGGTACGGGCGGTGGCACTGGCGGCGGGACAGGTGGTGGTACGGGCGGCGGCACTGGCGGCGGTACGGGCGGTGGTACAGGTGGTGGCACGGGCGGCGGCACCGGTTCGACTACTACGCCGCTGGTCACAGGCCAGATCGCCGGCGTGGTAGGCAACACGGTGGGTAACGTGGGGGCCGCCGTCGGTGACCTCGGGTCGGTCGTTGCAGGCGTGCCGATCGTCGGCACCACCGCAAGCGGACTAGTCACCGCCACCGGCAATGCCGTCACCAGCATCGGGACAGGCGTCACCAGTGGGCTGGGCAGCCTCGGCACCGACAGCAACTCGTTGGGCAAAACCGTTGCGGGCGTCGCCAATGGCGTGGCCGATCTGGGCGATGGCGTTTCGGCCACCGGCAAGTCCCTGGCCACCACGCTGGGCGGCGTGCCCGTAGTGGGTGGCGTGGGCGGTGTCGCTGGAGGTGTGGTGGATAAAGTCGGCCAGGCCGTGACCATGCTCGGCGACACCCTGAGCACCGCAAGCACCACGGGCCCGCTGGGTTCTGTCACCAACACAGTGGGCAAAAGCGTGCTGGTGCCTGTGGTGTCGCTGGTGGAAAACACCACCGGCAACCTCGGCAAGGCCACAGGCTTGGGCAGCCCGGTCAACGGTGTGCTGGATAAAGTCGGCGCCACCGTGGCAGGGCTGGGCGGCCAGGTATCGGGGGCCGGTGGCTCGGGCAACCCTGTGACCACCCTGGTGGGCGGCGCGCTGGGTAACGTGGGCAGCGTGCTGGATAAATCCGGCGGTTATGTGGCCACACCGGGCGGCGCGTCGGCCCCGGGCTTGCCTGAACTGGTGGGTGGCATCATTGCCAACGTCGGCGGCGGCCTGAATGCGGGCAACACCAACGGCACCATCAGTGCGGCCGGCGTCACCGGCGGTACGGCGGGCAATACCGTCGCCTCGCTGGGCACCCTCATTGGCGGCAACGGCGTGGCCAACACCGCGGCCAGTGCGCCACTGGCAGGCCTTGCAACCAACGTTGGCGCAGCGTTGAACCCTGTGACCTCAGGCGTTGCCAGCCTGACCCAAAACATCGGCGCCACCACGGGCCTGGGTGCTCCGGTCAACGGCCTGGTGACACAAGTGGGCGGCGCCGTCGGCAGCCTGGGCACCAACCTGACTGCCGCCAACGCCAACCCGGTCACCAATGCCTTGGGCACCACCGTGACCGCCGTGGGCAACACCGTGGGCTCGGTGGGTGGGCTGGTCACCGGCGGCAACGCCAGCGGGGGTGGCTTGTTGGGTGGTTTGAACGTGGGCGCCAGTGCTTCGGGTAGTGCAAACGCAAGTACCGGCGGCGGTCTGGGTGGTGTGTTGAACGGCCTGACCGGCAAAAAATAGAATTGCACCTGGCCGATTAGACGGCCTCCCCTACAGCGCCTACGCTTGGTTGAGACGAGAGATTCCAATGAGTCTCTCGTCTTTTTTATGGGCCGTTGAACGGCCAGCCCGAACGCGTCCCAGAACCCGGCGGGCCCCTGCCAAACGCGGCTGCAGTCTTGACCATGGAGTGTCCTATGCGCGCTTTGACGCCTCTGCTTTTGCTGACCCTCAGCGCTTACGTCCGGGCCGAGACGCTGCCCAGCTTTCTCAACGGCAACGACACCATCCGCACCTTGCCGGTGCCCAACCTGCCCGCCGATGCCTACCGGCCGGTCACACCGCAAACCCAGGTCCCCGAGGCCGCCCCTACGCAGGGGCAGCCGCTGTTGATGGACACCAAGGTGACCATCCGCAAACTGCAGATCGACGGCGGGACGGTCTACCCGCTCAAAGACGTGGCGCAGGTGTTCGAGCCGCTGATCGGGCGTGAAACCAACCTCGCCCAACTGATCGAGGCCACCCGCAGCATCACCCGCCGCTATCAACAAGACGGCTACCTGTTGTCCTACGCGTTTTTGCCCGAGCAACGCTTTGAAAACGGCCTGGTACGCGTCGTCCTCGTCGAAGGCTTCATCAAGGATTACAACGTGCAGGGCGACATCGGCGCCGTGTCGGCTTACGTCGACAAACTGGCCGACAAACTGCTCGCCGAACGCCCGCTGACCCGCAAGACATTCGAGCGCTACACCACCCTGATGGGCCGCATTCCCGGCGTGACGTTGCAGGCGCAAGTACCGCCGCCGGGCACGACCGACGGTGGCACGCACATGCACATTACGGCCTCGCGCAAACCGTTCACCTCCAGCATGAGCCTGGTGGACAACAGCCGAGGCGGCCTGCAAGCGCTGCTGACCGGCACCAGCAACTCGCAGACCGCCGTGGGTGAGCAACTTAGCCTCAGCGGCCTGTTCCCGCCCGGCCACGACAAAGAACACTACTACCGCCTGGGCTACAGCCAGTTCATCAACGCCGAGGGCAGCCAACTGGTGCTCAACGCCGAACGCTACCGCGCCGACCCGCGCAGCAACGTGCAACTGGATGGCGGCTTCGAGCTCAAGCCTCACCAGAAGGTCGACCGCTACTCCATCGGCCTGAGCCACCCCTTGATCGCCTCGCCCACCGAGTCACTGACCCTGGGCACCCGGCTCTACGCCGTGGACCAGACCACCCGCTATCAATTGGTGGGGTTCCCCAACCGTTTCGACCTCCAAACCGACCTGCGCGCGCTGGCCTTCGAAGGCGACTGGCGCAAGAGCAACGACCGGCAATTGCGCATCCTCAGCGCAGGCCTGTACCAGGGCATCAACGGCCTGGGCGCCAGGACCCGCAGTGACTTCGAAGGGCAACAGCCAGACCTGGACTTCTTCCGGCTGCGCGTGTCCGGCGTGCAGAGCGACAAATTCTTCGACAACTGGCAAGGCGTGCTCTCGGCCGCGCTCTACTGGAGCCGCGACACCCTACCCGACAGCGAACGCGCCACCTTTGGCGGGCAGAACTTCGGCCGCGGCTACCCCGACGATCAAGGCTCGGGCGATAAAGGCTGGGGGGTGGCGTATGAGGTCAACTACAGCTTCAACCGCGCAGGCGACTGGGTAAAAGTCCTGCAACCCTACGTGGTACTGGACCGCGCCAAGACCTGGTTCAACGACCTGCCGGTCAAGGGCAACGACATGTCATCGGCGGCCGTAGGCCTGCGCTTTGGCGACAACAAGTACTACAACGTCGCACTGGAAGCCGCCAAACCCATGTCGGACATGGCGCTGGACAGCTTCAACCGACGCCCCCGCTACACCCTCAGCTTCAGTTATCAGCTCTGAGAACAGCGGCAAGCTGACACTTGCCGCTTAAAACCGCCCCCTTCCCTCTGCCCTCAACGGAAACAAGTTGTTGAGCGTATCGATCAACCGCACCAGGTAGATGGGCTTTCGGAACAGGTCCAGCACCTGCAAGCGCAGCATGTCGCTCACATCATCCATCTCGGCATGACCGGACATCACGATAACCGGCAGGTGTTGGCGGGCGGTGTGTTCGCGCAGGCGCTTGATCAGCGAGATACCGCTTTCCTCGGGCATGCGCAGGTCGGTGATGACCAGCGCGATGTCGGGGTGCAGGGTGAGTTCTTGGAGGGCGAAGGTGACGGAGGTGGCGGTGAAACACACGAATCCCTCGTTTTCGAGGGATTCGGCCAGTTCGACAAGGGCGTCCTCTTCGTCGTCCACCAAAAGGATTTGTTGCCGGAGAGACGAAGAGGCACTCATTAAAAATACCTGATGGTAAATAGGCGCATCAGTGTAGCGGGGATTGCGAATGCTCGGTGTGAATCAGGTAGAGGTGATGCTGTTCTTGATGGAGGTAAACAGCGCGCTGACTTTGGTTGAAATGGGCGTCATGAAAACCCCCAGCACTACCGCGCACATCGCCGCGACAATGGCATATTCAATCCCGGACGCCCCTTCCTTGCGGTAGGACAGAATCTGGATTTGGATGAATACCTTGCGAATCAGGTCAACGATCATAATGACTTCTCCTACGCGCTTATGCGCCGATCCAGCGGTGTTGCAAAATGATTCCGGTGTGCCACTAGAGCATTGTCAACAAACTCCATACCAACAACTGTAAGAACGTATTAATCACAAAGCATTAGCCCTCTCATGGCGCCAGAATTTCGGCTCTCTCGCCACGCCGCGCAGATATTTTGCGCGCGGTAATGGCATTTCGTCCTAGCTGGACTACCTTCAAATAGCGAAATAGTTAGAGGTTCCCAGCAAACTGCTTGCGCAAGAACTCGTAGGAAATTGCAGTGAGTTAAGCGGGAAAGGGAGAGCCTTCATGAACAGCCGCATCAGCTTGATCCTGGCCGGGTTGCTTTTAGTCGGAGCACTCATTGCCGCTTATTGGGGACTGGTTCTCAGCAGTCCCGTCTCGGTCGCCCCACCCGTTGTGCAACCTGCTGCCGTTACGCAGAATTTCGCCGTTGTGGAAGATCAGACCCGCCAGCCTGTGGTGGTTTTGGCACACGATGTTGCGCCCTTTGTACCGCTTGTCGCCGAAGATCTGGTCCTTGAAAAACTGCTGACAGCACCCGCTGGCAGCTTGACCCGCGTGGATATGGCCGTGGGCAAAATACCGTGGCGGCCGCTGTCGGCCGGCACGTGGTTGACAGAAGACAGCTTTAACTCAGGCGGCACGCTGGCCCGGATGATCCGGCCGGGCGAGCGGGCGCTCGCCGTTGCAGTGGACGAGGTGATCGGTGCGGGCGGGCAACTGAGCCCTGGCGATTACGTCGATGTTTTGCTGTTTTTGCGCCAGGAAGCCAATAACCCGCAGCAATCTGCGCAGATCGTCATACCTGCCCTGCGCCTGTTGAGCGTCGGCGACCAGTTGGGGCTGACCAACGATGGCACTCCAGGCTCAAAGCCTGCGACAACACCGGAAGAAAAAGCCAAGCAGCTACAAAGTCGCGCCGGTGCTCGTACGGTGACATTGGCGGTGCCGGAGCAACTGCTGAGTCGACTGATGCTTGCGGCTCAATCGGGCGTACTGCGCCTGGCGGTGCGCAGTGCCGACGAGCAGTTGTTGAGTCAGTACTGGGCCGGGGAAACCAACGCCGCTGCCAACCTGGAGAACGCCAAGCGTGAGCTTTATCAATTCAATCAACTGGCATTCAGCCCCCCGCCGGTCAGCGGCGTGAATCCCGCAGCGGGAGGCGCGGGCGCACGGCGCTCGGGTGTCGAAGTGATACGTGGCAACCAGGTTACTCAATAAACGCCCTGAAAAAAGAGCTAAGGATGCCTGAATGAGCAGTCGTTTCGTGCCGTTATTCCCACGCGTGTTCTGGGCGTTGCTGAGCCTTGGTTTGCCGCTCGAAGCCGTGCAGGCAGCACCGGGTAACTGTGCCAGCTTAGGGCAGTTACCTGCTGTGATGGAGGTCGGCGAAGGCGCCCAACAGGCTATCCAGTCGCCGGTGCCTATCACTCGCCTGGCCATTGGCGACCCGAAAATTGCCGATGTTCAGGTCAATGGCAGCCAAGCCTTCCTGCTGACCGGTATTGCCCCCGGCACTACCAGCCTGATGGTCTGGACCGGCTGTGCAACCGGCCCACGCCAGACCATGGTGTTCGTAAAGGGCAAGGCCACCTCGGCCCTTACCAGCCTCACCCTGTCACCGTCCGATGACCCTTTGTTGCCCAGCCAGGTACAAACCGATATCCGGTTTGTAGAAGTGAGCCGCACCAAACTAAAAGAAGCCAGCACGTCGATATTCGGGCGCGGCGGCAACTTCCTGATAGGCGCTCCGAATAATGTCGCGAACCCGGTCGGAACGGCATTTCGCGGGCTCCCGGTGAATGCCGATTCCTTCAACATAGGCTTTGGCGGCGGGCGCGTCTCGGCCATGATCAACGCCCTGGAAAGCAGTGGCTTCGCCTACACCCTGGCTCGTCCGAGTCTGGTTGCACTGAGTGGGCAAAGCGCAACCTTTCTTGCCGGCGGCGAAGTGCCGATCCCAGTACCCAGCAGCGGCAGCAACAGTATTTCTATTGAGTACAAAGAGTTCGGCATCCGGCTGACCCTGACGCCAACGGTTATCGATCACGGTCGTATATCCCTCAAAGTGGCGCCCGAGGTGAGCGAGCTGGACTACAGCAATGCCGTCGTGATCCAAGGCATTTCGGTGCCTGCGCTGACGATACGCCGCACCGACACCAGCATTTCCCTGTCCGACGGCGAAAGCTTCGTGATCAGTGGCCTTATCAGTACCAACAACCGTTCCAGCGTGAGCAAATTCCCGGGGCTGGGGGACATTCCGATCCTGGGTGCGTTTTTCCGGGACTCCAACGTGAGCCGCGAGGAAAAAGAGCTGTTGATGATCGTCACGCCGCACCTGGTGCAGCCACTGGCGGCCACGGCCCAATTACCCTCCCTGCCTGGCGAAAAGCTGCGCAACTTCGACCCGAATTGGTACCGCCTGTACTTTCTCGAAAACGGCAACTTCGACCGTCAAACGGGACTTTCCCAATGAGTGAGAGCCTGAGCCAGACGTTTTTGGCGATCACCCGCAATACCACGGATCTGGAATGGCTTCAGGGTGCCCTCGCGCCGCTGGGGCAAGTCGTCAGCGCGGGTGGGGGCAGCCTGGACGAGTTGTTGGCGCTGGTAGACGTCACCTTCGCCAACCTGGTGTTCATCGGTCTTGACCGCGAGCACGTCACCACTCAATGCGCACTGATTGAAGGTGCACTGGAAGCCAAGCCGATGCTGGCCATCGTTGCCTTGGGAGACGGCATGGACAACCAGTTGGTGCTCAATGCCATGCGCGCCGGCGCCCGGGATTTTGTCGCCTATGGCTCACGCTCCAGCGAAGTGGGCGGGTTGGTCCGCCGCTTGAACAAACGCTTGCCGGCCGTCACACCCAGTGCGCACCTGGGGGGGCTGACCGTGCTTTACGGCACCCAGGGCAATGCCGACGGCGCCTTGATCGCCAGTCACCTTGCATTGATGGTGCAAAAAACCGGTCAGCAAACCCTTCTACTCGATCTGGGCCTACCCCGCGCCGACAGCTTGGCGCTGCTGGGCCTGCAAAGCTCGTTTCACTTCGGCGATGCGCTGCGCCACCTGCGCCGCCTGGACACAACGCTCATCAACAGCGCATTCACATGTGCCGAAGACGGCCTGCGCATCCTGGCCTACAGCGATACCGACGAGCCACTGGAACGAACCAGCGCCGCCGAGCTGTACATGTTGCTCAGTGCACTGCGCCAGCACTTCCAACACATCGTGGTGAACCTCACCGGCCAGTCGGACAGTGAAGCGCTGCGCACCTTCGTCAGTCATTGCGACAAGCTGCTGTGGTCCACCGACCAAAGCGTACCGGACTGCCGCCGCAACCTGGCAGTGCTCAACCTGTGGCGGGAAAAAGGCATGAAGCTGGAGCACGCCCGCCTGCTGATCGACCGCTACATCAAAGGGGCCGCCCCAGACTCCGAGGCCCTGGGCAAAAGCTTCGGGCTGGAGGTTATCGCCGTACTGGCGTTGGCGCCTGAAGTTCGCCTGAGTGCAAAAAACCAGGCACAGACGCTCTTTGCGCTGGCCCCTCGCGAGCCTCTCACCCAAGCGCTGCGCACCTTGGGCGAACGTCTGGCCAAGCGCTCCGAAGGCCTTGCGAAACCCTCCATCAACTGGCTCAACCGCCTGCTGAGAGCCAAATGAACGGAGAGAAACTGTTCGGCGCCCCGGTACGTGGCGGCGCCGGCAATACCGATCATGACGGCCTCAAGCTGGTCCTGCACCGCTACATCATTGATGCCATTGAGGACTCGGGGAAAAACCTGCTGGAAAGCACCCGTCATGCCCTTGCGCAGTTTGTCACCGACAAAGTCGCCGAATACATCACACGCATGCACCTGGCGATCTCTCGCTATGAAATGGAGCGCCTGGCCGAGGAAATCGTTGATGAATTGACCGGGTTCGGCCCACTCGAAGTGCTGCTGCGCGACGTTTCCGTGACCGAAATTCTGGTGAATGGCCCGCATCGCGTGTTTGTCGAGCGTGAAGGCTTGCTACACCTGAGCGACCTACGCTTTATCGATGACCACCATGTGGAGCGGGTCATGCAGCGCATCCTCGCACCGCTGGGCCGGCGCCTGGATGAGTCTTCACCCATGGTGGATGCCCGCTTGCCGGACGGTAGCCGCGTCAACGCGATTATCCCGCCCATTGCGTTGGACGGGCCTTGCCTGTCGATTCGAAAGTTTCGCAAGGACATGCTCAAGAGCAGCGACCTGGTAGCGATGCAGACGATCGACCAATCGATCTTCGATTTCTTCAAGTTGGCGGTCGGCAAACGCTGCAACATCCTCATCAGTGGCGGCACTGGCACGGGGAAAACCACCCTGCTCAATATTCTCAGCCAACTGATCAACCCTCATGAACGTATCGTCACGATTGAAGACGTGGCCGAACTGCAACTGGGCCATCCCCACGTCGTACGCCTGGAAACCCGCCCGCCAAACGCAGAGGGGCATGGCGAAGTCCGCGCCAACGACTTGATCCGCAACGCCCTGCGGATGCGGCCCGACCGTATCATTCTTGGCGAGATTCGGGGTGTCGAGGTACTGGACGTCATGACCGCCATGAACACCGGCCACGACGGCTCAATGAGCACCGTGCACGCCAACAACGCACAGGATGCCTTGCTGCGCCTGGAAACCCTGGTAGGCCTGACGGGACGCACGGTGGCGGAAAAAACCCTGCGGCAAATGATCTGTGCGGCCCTCGACGTGGTGATTCAACTGACCCGCCTACCCGATGGCCGTCGTAGCGTCAGCGAAGTCGTGGAAGTGGTGGGCGTGCGCGAAGATGTCTACGTTACCAACACCCTGTTTCGCCTCGACAAGCGCAGCGGTTTTGGCTTCCTGCGCGAAGCCATCAACCCTGCTGGCGAAAAACTGCGCCATGAAAACCATCTGCCGCTGTGAGGGGCCGCTCATATGATCGCGCCGATATTACTTGCCCTGATGTCCCTGGCCCAGTTCGTAATGGCAGGGCTGCTGATACGCAACGGGTTGCGCCAGGCGCAGGCAGATCGAGTGCTGGAGCGGTTGGCCGAAGGGCAGCCATTGGTCACCAAAGAGAACGCCGTAACGACCCGCCTGGAGCGCACGTTTGTTCGGGCGGGCCTGGGCAAACCCACCGAACGCCTGGGCGTGTGGTTGGCGTTGTGGGCGCTCGGCGCGGTGTTTGGGTGGTTGGCGGCCGACTGGCTGGGCCTGCTTCTTATGGTGTTCATGCCGCCGCTGATCCTGCGACTGTACATCGCCTGGCGGTATCAGCGTCGGTTGCACCGCATGATCGAGCAGTTGCCTCAGTTGCTCGACCATGCGGTACGCAGCCTCAAATCCGGGCGCACGCTGGCAGACGCGGTGCTGGGGGCGATCGATGCCAGCGAGGATCCGTTGAAAAAATCCATGGGCCGCATCAAGCGCAACGTACAACTGGGCGTCAGCCTGCCGGAGGCCGCCCAGGACTATGCCGAGTTTTATGAACAAAACGAGCTTCGCCTGTTTGCACTGGGGCTGAAGGTCAATCATCGCTATGGCGGCAATGCCAGTGAACTGCTGGAAAACCTGATCAAAATGATCCGCGAGCGCGACCAGGGAGCGCGGCAATTACGCGCAATGACCGGCGAAACCCGCATTACCGCCATCGTATTGGCGTTATTGCCCGTTAGCGTCGCGGGCTATTTTCTGGTGAGCAACCCCACTTACCTGATGAACATGTGGCAAGACGACAGCGGTCAAACCATGATGCTGGGCGCATTTGCCTTGCAAATCACCGGCTGCGTGGCGTTGTGGCGCATGCTGAGGAGCGTGTGACATGGCACTCCTGATCGGTGCATTGCTGTTTCTGGCCGCGCTGTTGCTATTACTTGCCAATGTGTTGAGCCACCGCCGTCGGCAACGCCTGATCAATCAACGGCTGCAAGGTGAGCCCAGCCGTAACAAGGCCATGAGCGCGTTGTTGCATCAGTTGGGCAACACTCGAATTGGCCAGCGCACCGTTAGCCTCGATAACGAAACACAGACACTGCTCAATCGCATGGGCTGGCGTAAAACCAGCCAGCGTTCGATGTTCGCTGCTTGCCAGGTCGGCTCCCCGTTCCTCCTGCTGGGCTTGACCCTGGTCGTGCAAAAACTGTTTTTCGCCGATACCGACCATCCCTGGCTCATCGCCCTGTTCGGTTTGGCCATTGGCTACCTGCTCCCCAAGCGAATCCTGGTAACGCTGGCCGATAAACGCAAAGAGCAGATCGGGCGCGAGGTCTCCACCTTCATTCCACTGCTGCGCATTCTGTTTGAGTCAGGCATGGCCGTGGAGCAAACCTTACGGGTGCTGTCGGGCGAGGCGCAAAAGCTGCTGCCGGTGCTTACCAGCGAGCTGCGCCTGGTACTGGCACGGGTCGACTCGGGCCTGGAACTGGGCGAAGAGCTGAACAAGACGAGTCAGCTATTGGCCGTCGATGAGTTCAGCGATACCTGCCTGATTCTGCAACAACTGCTGCAACAAGGCGGTGGCGCGATGAAGTCGCTGCAGTCACTCAAGCAACTGCTCGATGACCGGCGCCTGACACGCATGCAGGAATACATTTCCAAGATGTCGGCCAAGATGTCCGTCGTGATGATGGTCTTCCTGTTTCCCGCATTACTGATCGTACTGGCCGGCCCTGGCTTTATCGCCATCGCCAAGGTGATGGGACCTTGAGAGGACGCGCAATGAAAACATTGATACTCGCCTGCAGCCTGGTGTTACTGGGAGGCTGTGCTGGCAACGGGCAGTTACCGTGGGCCACCGCGGGCACACCCGGCAGTTGTGCCAAACCGGCCTCCGACCAAGAGCTATCGCTGAACCTGGCCGATGAAATGGCCAATGACGGCAAGCTGCATGCCAGCCTGGCCAACCTGCAAAACCTGCCCGATGCCCTGCCCCAGGTGCGTCAGCGCAAAGCCAAGGTGTACCGCCTGTTGGGGCGCAGCGAGGCAGAACCCTTGTACAAAAGCCTGCTGGGCACGTGCATGGCGGCTGAAGGCGAGCATGGCCTTGGCCAGTTGGCCGCCGCCAGGGGTGACAACGGCCAGGCCATGGCCCACTTGCAGCGAGCCGCAAAAATTGCGCCCACCGATGACAAGATCCGCAATGACCTGGGCGTGGTTTACCTCAACCAACTTCGCCTGGAAGACGCGCGGTTCGAGTTTTTGACCGCGATGGAACTCAAGCAGGATGACCCACTGGCCGCCGTGAACCTGGTCACCCTGCTGATTTATCAGGACAACTGGGCACAAGCCGCTCAAGTGGTCAGCCGAGTGGGGCTCAGCCCTGAACAGGTCACGAGCGCCCAGGCCCGCGCGCAGCGGCTCAAGGCGCCCGCATCATCGGCGAAGACCGCTGGTGATCAGGTTGCAACGATGGGCGACACACAACCCTCGATCAAATAAGCCACAAGGGAGTGCACACCATGAAACTCACACTGCTCGCCAGCTTGCTGCTTGCAAGCCTGCCGCTGTCAGCGCAGGCGTTTGAGCCTGGTCCTTCATCCGCCCAGCAGAAACAGACCGAGGACTGGCTGCAGTTGCAGGTCAGTGGACAGTTGGCCTCCACACGCCCACAAAAAGCAGCTCCGGCCGAGCGGGAGCTGGCGTTGCAGCGTTTGCTGGAAAGTTACAAGCACCCTATTCCTGAATACTTCGATCAGAAACAGGGCGGAGAGACACCGAGCGGCAGCAATTAATGTGCGGTGACTCGCTGACTTGCCAGCGAGAGACCGGGCGATAACGCCAAGGCCAGTTGAGTACGGTTATGCATATGGGTCAAACGCAGCACCTGGGACACATACAGCTTGACGGTGTTTTCGGTGATGCCCAGCTCACAGGCAATTTGATAATTGGTCTTGCCCTTGCCCACCAGGCGCGCGACGTCAAGCTGGCGTGGTGACAACTGAAGGAAGACCGCGGGCATTTCAACGCCATCGGGCTCGCTCGCGGACTCGTCACCTGGAAGCCCCACGGCTTGGGGGCTACTACGGACCTTGTCCAGGTCTTGGTACAAGTCATCGATGGATGCCGAGAGGAACTGCAGCTTGCGGTTGAGGTGCCCCAAATCAAGGTTTTTCTGCCGGTCTTGCAACGCGACTTCCTGACGTTGAACGCCTTCGAGCAGTTCCTCCAGATTGATCGGTTTCTGGTAGTAATCAGCGATGCCTGCACGCAGGGCCTTGATCACGTCCTGTTTGTCGGAGCGGCCTGTCAGCATGATCGCTTCAAATACCCGCACCTTCCCGCTCAAGCGCTGCAGGGCCTGGACCAACTCAATGCCGTCCATGTCCGGCATGTGCAGATCGCACAGCACAAGGCCTATCTGGTCATCGTCGCGAAACCGCTCGATGGCCTGCTGGCTAGACTGACAGGGGACGCAACGATAGCCGCTGCTTTCAAGGAATTCACACAGCTCTTCCACGATCAGGGGTTGATCGTCGACCACGAGCACTTTCAATTGCGAGGTAAGCTTGTTCACGCGCTACTCCATGCCTGGGCAAGCCAAAGACCAACCTATCCATTCCGATCACGCTTCCGATACTGCTATGCATAAACGTAGACGTACTTTCCTACTATGTACATAGCGATATACCCGCGTCGCGACTAATGGATCCAAAACCACGCCAGTGCGAATCCGACCAGTAAAAACGGCGCAAAGGGTTGTTTTGTCGTCTGCCCGGGTTGCAAGTGCCGCAATAGGTGCCTAACCCGCTGATTCATAAGCGGCCATACCCTGGGGGCGATCAACAGCCATACAACGCTGGCAACCCCGGCGCCGATAAACGTACCGAGCAGATAAAGCGCGTCAGTGGCCAGGGCCAACGCAGCAAGCAGCTTCACGTCACCCGCCCCCAGGCGGCCCAGCGCATAACCCGGCAGCGTAAACAGCAACGCCAGACCAAATGCCCAACCGCCGTCTGCGGCAGGCGACCCCACCCAGGTTTTACCGCTCCACAGCAGATAAACCAGTGCCAGCAAGCCAACGCCTAACGTCAAACGGTTGGCGATCTCTCGCGAACGGATGTCCTGCAGGGCGCATAACCCAAGCCAAACGAACAAAACGAGGCTTTGAAGCACGTAAAAAAAATCCCTTTCGGCTGAATGATTCTATGCTGATATCAGGTAGTGGTAGTCAGGGTAGACTCAGTCATGAAAAAAGGCCTCCCTCGCCAGCAAAAAGGTGCCGCCGCGCTCGAGTTCGCGATGGTATTCATGATTTTTTTTGCCGTGTTCTATGGCTTGGTCAGCTACAGCTTGCCGTTGCTGTTGATGCAATCCTTCACGCAGGCCACCGCTGAAGGGGCCAGGCGCGCGGTCGCGCTGGACCCCGCCACCGCAGGCTACAACGCAGCGGTCACTGCACGCGCCACTGCCGCCGCGCAGGCGCAGTTGAACTGGATCCCGCCCGCCTTCAAGTTTTTACCCGGCTACGTCACGGCAACCTATAGCCCTACCGGCTTGTTGACCGTGCAGATCAACTATCCGTCCGACAACCTCAAGAGTGTCCTGCCGTTCCTGGTGTTACCCGGCATCGGCACTGTGCCCAACCTTCCAACAACGCTCTCAGCCCAATCGAGCCTGCAATTTTGACCCCCGCAGACAAACTCTTCGGGCGCCTGCTCGGGCGTCACCCTCCGTTACCTCAAACGCCAGCAGCACCGGCAAGCGCCGCCTTGCGGGTGTCGCTGGACGCTCAAGGCCATGTGACCGATATCCAGGGCGCTCTACGCCACCAACTGGCCCTACCCGCTGGGCAGCCCCCACAACAGACGCCCTTGCGGGAATACGTGGCGAGCGACAGCGCATTGACGCTTGAAGGCCTCCCCAGCGAATGGCAAGGGCACGTCCTGGATTTGAACTTAAAGGGCGTGGCCGGCCAGGTGCTGCGTACTCGCGGCTGGGTTCAACCTGACGGCCAAGGCTGGCTGCTGCAACTGCTGGATATCGGCGACCTGATATCCCATCGCCACGTCGCCCAAGCCCGCGAGCAACACCAGCGCATCAGCGACCAGATCTGCGCACAACTGCGGGTGTGCAGCCTGACTCGGCTGCCCGACGTGTTGCAGGATGCGCTGCAGGTCATCGCTCAGGGCTGGCACATCCCGTGTGTGGCGATCGCCCTGCTGGATGAACATGATCAAGGGTGGATGATCCAGGGCCATTACACTGCTCACGACGCGCCGGCACTATGGCGCAACGGACAAAACCTGGGCGCCAGCCTCGATAGCCTGGGCGGCGCTGCACCGGTGAGTCTCACCGTCAACCTCAGCCACAGCGATCACCCGCGTTTACAGGGCATCTTTGGCAATGCCAGTGGCTGGCTGGTGCCCTATGCCGATAGCCAAGGCGTCGCGGCATGGTTGTTATGCGGCTTTTTTGAGGAACAGCACCAGACCTGCGACCGCGACTGGCTGCAACTGGCCGCCAGCCTCGCCGCCCCGCTGCTCAGCCGCTTGCGCGACCAACGCCATCAGCAGCAACTGGACCGCCTGGAAGCGCTGCAAGGTCTGCTGGGTACGGGGTGGTGGGAACTGGCGCCCCATAGCGAAGAGATCCAGTTGGCCCCGCAGTTGCTGGGCACGCTCAACCTGACTCACGCGCCACCGCGCCTGCCGCTGTCCACCTGGCTGGCGTTGATTCACACCGCTGACCGCGAAGAACTCGCCAGCCGTCTGCAAGACCTGAAAAGCCTCGGCAAACCACTGTCCACCAGCGTACGCCTGCAGCAGGACGACCCCGCGCATCAACCCGTCTGGTATCGCATTCAGGGACAAGCGCTGGGCACCGGCAACCATCGCAGGTTGGTGGGGTTCATGCTCGACATCAGCGATGTCAAGAACCAGGAACAACATGCAGCCGCAGCCCACGCGCGGCTGGACAACCTGATCGCCAGCTCCCCGGCGGTGATCTACGTGCAGCGTTATGTAGAAGGCACCTTGCAGCCGGTGTTTTTCAGCGACAGCCTGTTGCCCCTGCTGGGGCGCACCCTTGCCGACTGCACCCAAGCCAGCTTGAACGAGTGGATCCACCCCGACGACCGTGACCTCTACTTTGACCGGACCCGCCATTTGCTGCGTGAAGGCAACGTGCGCAGCCGCTACCGGGTACGTGACAAACAGGGCGACTATCACTGGCTGCTCGACGAAGCCAAACTGCTGCGCGACGATTTGGGGCTACCCGTCGAGGCCGTGGGCTTGTGGCTGGACGTCACCGACGCCACCCTGGCCGCCCAGCGCATCAAGGAGAGCGAGGAGCGCTACCGTATCCTCGTGGAAGACTCCCCCGCCATGATCTGCCGCTACCGCCCGGACCTCACACTCACGTTCGGCAATACCCCGCTGGCCAACTACATGGAATGCACGCCTGAACAACTGCCCGGCGTGAACCTGAGCCAATGGCTCTCGCAAGAACAGCAGCAGGCATTCATGCACCGTATCGAGCAACTGAGCCCGGAGTTCCCGGTCAGTACCGCTGAAATCAGCCTGCAATTGCCCGGGCGCGAGCACGCGTGGTGGGTATGGTCCGACCGTGGCGTGTTTGATGAGCACGGGCGTCTGCTGGAAGTCCAGGCCGTGGGACGCGACAACACCGAAGTGCGCCGTTCACAGCAACAACTGACCCAAAGCGCAAAGATGGCGACCCTCGGCGAGATGGCCACAGGTCTTGCACACGAGATCAACCAGCCGCTGAACGTGATGCGCATGGCCATCGTTAATATGCTCAAACGCCTGGGCAACGGCGACGCGCAGGCCGACTACCTCACGGAAAAACTTCAACGCATTGACGCCCAAGTCCAGCGCGCGGCCCGGGTGGTGGACCATATGCGCGTGTTTGGCCGCCGCTCGGAGGTCGAACAGCAACCCTTTGACCCGGCGCAAGCGGTGGAAGGCACGCTGTCGCTGCTTGCCGAAGGCCTGCGCGGCAAGGGTGTTGAGCTTAGGGTCGTGCCTGCGGATTTCACGGTGCATGTCAAAGGTTACGTCGACCAGTTGGAACAGGTGTTGATCAACCTGATGGTCAACGCCCGCGATGCGTTGCTCAGCAAGCGCGAAAAGGACCGCGATTTCCGACCATGGATAGCCGTGCACAGTGAGCAAGACAGCCGGTATGTGCGCATATGGGTTGAAGACAACGGCGGCGGCATTGACCCAAGATTGATGGAGCGCATTTTCGAGCCGTTTTTCACCACCAAGCCCATTGGCGTGGGCACGGGGCTAGGCTTGTCGGTGAGCTACGGCATCGTGGAACACATGGGCGGGCGCCTGAGCGTCACCAACGCAGAACATGGCGCCAGGTTCTGCGTGGAACTGCCGCTGGGCACTGCCGACTAATTCACCAACGAGGCCTGCCCATGAGGTCGGCAACTGAGGTTGGCCCCCAGCTCTACCGCGTTCAAGTTGACCCCCAGCGTCAGCAGCAGGTTGTTCACCAGCGGATCCACAATGGGGCTGAGTACGCCGCTGATGATCGTACCCAGCGCACCGTTGATACCGTTCAGCAAGTCGCCTGTCGTGACCAGTAACCCCCCTAACACATTGACGCCGGTTGGTTTGTAAACCTGGAATTGAAGGCCTTGCAGCGCATTACCGATCGCACTCACAAGACTGGAAGTCGACGAGGAGGAGTACAGCGGCGGTTGGTTTATTTCAGGTGGTTGCTGGAACGTATAAGAAAACTGTGTATTTGGCACTTTATCGAGCTCAGCTTTAACGCTCAGTCCGAGGCCACCACCGTAGAACGGCTTACGCGTCGATGGATCACAAGTGGTCGGGCCCAGCCCAAGCAAGGGCTTGAAACAAGTAATCGCACCAATGTCCACCACGGGCAGCGGAGGGATCTGGCTAAGGGATGTATTACTGTTGAACGCGTTGATCAATTGAGGGTCCTGACCAATTTTCACCGTCACAATCGAGGCATTGGATTTAGTGGTCAGGGTTTTGGTGGCATCACTGACACAGGTGAAACCGGTCACATAACTTTGCGCCGCCCCCAGTTCAAGCACCACATCGATACGGGCGGCTGGCGGGTCAGAAGAAGACGAGAGCACTCGCAAGTCGGTACGCTGGCAGTAGCCTCCCAGCACACAGAATAACGAATTGATCGTTGCGCCCAGGTTCAGGCTCAACGCGTTGTTCAACACGTCCGAAAGCTGCCCAACCAAACCGTTCAAGGCCGTCTGAACCAACGGCGAATCGAGCACCGGCAGCCCAAGCGTCAGCCCAAGACTCAGCTGTGCCGTCTGCACAGAAATACTTGTTGGCAAATTTATGTCCGTGGCATAAGTAGGATCGCCAATCGCCGACAACTGCGGCGGCTGAATCACTCTGAGCTGAACCCCAGCATTGAGCAGGCCGGGAATGTTCACCGGGATTGAAGCCACCACACCGTTCTTGGTGTTGGCCAGCTGCACAAAAGCCTGCGCCAGTTGAAACACGTTCAGGTTGGTATTGAGCCCCGCTGATACGGCCCCAGTCTGCAGTTGCAGCAGGCTGCCCAGGGTGACATCCAGGTTGCCGATAATCGTATTAATGCTGGTTAGCCCATTGACCGCCACCTGCGCCGTGCTCCCCCCGGCCTGAAGCACGGTGATGGCCGCATCCAGCAATTGGCTGATCTTGACGTTCTTGGCCAACAGCTCGTTGTAGTTGCCCGCCGTCACACCGACGTTCAGCGCCAATTGATTGAGGTAACTCAGCAGGTTGATACGGGTGTCTACCAAACCTTGCCAGCCCGCCACACTCAGGTTGAGTGAACCACCCAGTAGCTGGCTAAACAGCAGATTCAGGGCGGCCGACTTGGAGGAGTCCACCGTCACCAGCGTGGACTTGATCGTCAACTGGGCCTGGGGCGGCAAAATTTTGGGGGCCGCCACGGCGACAGCCGACAGTTGCGTGGTCGCGCTCATGCCACTGTTGAACATCGCCCATAGGCCACCGGCGGCACTGGTCGCGACCGGGCGTGAGGCAATCACTTGGACGGCGTCGGTCTTGGTCGCGTCTTCGGAAAACACCCGCACGTTATTGGCGCCGGTGGCCAGGCCGCCGCAACGCACATCCAGCGCGCTGGCCGGCGGCGTCACATAACCGTTACGCAGCGCACTGGCCGTTGCATAGGTGGCGGCGGCCGTGGTGCTGGCTGGCAGGCAGTTACCTTTGCGTTGAACGGCTTCGAGCGCCGCCACGTCCGCGATGCCCTGCAATTGGCGCTTTTGCAGATAGAGTCGGCTGCCGTCGATGACCAACAACATGAACACCAACGCCATCGCCAGCGTCAGTGCCGCCATCAATCCGATCGCACCACGCTGCCCGGAACGGAGTCGAGGAGACATCGAGCACTCCTATCGCGCTTACTCACCTGGGTTCAGGTGAGTGTAGACAAGGCGCAGGGCGCTCGCTGGCCAGTCGCCACTTGGGGCGACTGGCGGACGATCAGAGCCGGGGCTTGATCAGTGGGGCGGGTAGTTGGCGAGGATCTTGGTCACGGTGCTACGAATCGCGGCGCTGCGTTCCTGGGGGTTGGGCGAGTCGGCGAGGATCTGCTCGTCGCTGCCGCGCCATACGAGTTTGCCGTCCTTGCTGTCGAGCAGGTCGACCTGGATGGTGGCGACCTGGTAGGTGATGTTGCGGGTTTCGTTGTACGCAGGCGCGCCCCAGTAGCCGTGCCATGGGCCGCCCCAGGCGCCGCCGTAGTTGGTGGTGACTTGTTGCTGGCGGTCTTCGACGATCAGGTAGGCCTGCACGTTCAGGTCAGCCTTGGTGCCGGGGGCAGCGGGGCGCAGGCCGCGCTGGTCCAGTTGCTCGCCCACCGACTGGCGGATGCGTTGTTCGGTGAGGTCGCTCTTGATCCGCGGGTCATCCGGGCGGTACTGCAATGCGGGCTCTTTCCAGCTCCAGCTGCGGTAGGCGCCAAAATCCCTGTTGGCGTCAAAATCGTGGTTGACCTGACTGGTCTGGCAACCGCTCAGCAACACAACGACAGCAAGTGCGGCAATACGACGAAGCATGATGGTTCTCCGAGGGATTATTTGACTGAGCCTTAATGAACATCGCGTTTAACTGGGCGGATAGGCAGTCATTGCCTTTTGCACCGCCTTGCGCAAGGCGTCTGCGCGTTCGCTGAGGCTGCCATTGCTGGCAGTCTCGGCGCTGGTGCTCCAGACCGGCTGGCCGCTGCGGGCGTCAAACAGGTTGACCCGCACCACCGCGACCGTCACTTCATAGGTGCGTACCACCGGCACCGAGTTGTACATGCCGTAGCCATTGCCGTAGCGGTTATATCCGCCGCCATAGCCGTAGCCATAATCGTCCTGCACCTGGCGCAGGCGTTTTTCCAGGCGTACGTCGGCGCTGACCAACAGGTCGGGCGGGCGCTGGTCATGCAGCGGGCGCAGGCCACGCTGGTCCAGGGCGCCGCTGACCGCCTCGGCGATCTGCGCCGAGTCGGCCCAGGCCGAGCCCGCTGGCAATTGGCCGTTGAGCCAGCCCCAACTGCGGTACGCGCCGTAGTCACGCACCGGCGCCGGGTAAGCGCTGGCATCAAAGGTGGTGGCCGCCTGGGCAGGCGCAGGCGGCAGCGGGCGCGACGCCGCGACATACGGGTTGGGGCTCTGACACCCCGCCAGGCCCAGGCCCAGCAAGATCAATGCAACACAGCGCTTCATTTCGACCTCCGAGGACTGGGCCGCTTAAACCGGACGGCAGATCCAGTGTAAATAACGCCCAAGTCCGGCAAAGCTTGGGTGACGACGGTGAGCGAGTTCCATCTCCAGCAAATCCTGTAAATCGGCGCGGGCCTGGAACTCCACCGGCATGTAGTCGTGGAACACCCGCACGCCGCTACGGCTTTGGACCTGCCAAACGCCCTCTAGTTGCGCGGCCAACTCCCGTGGGTCCAGGGGTTGTTGCGGCGTGAGGCTCTGTTTTTCGCCGGCCATGTCGTTCTTGCGCATTTTGCGAAAGTGGCCTTTGAGCAGGTTGCGGTAAATCAGCGCATCACGGTTGTAAAAAGCCAGCGACAGCCAGCCGCCCGGCACGGTCAACTGGTGCAGCACCGGCAGGATAGCGTGGGGTTCAGCCAGCCATTCGAGCACGGCGTGGCACAGCACCAGGTCGTAGGGCTCGGTGAGTTGGCCCAGCAATGCTTGCCAGGGCGCATGGATAAACGTTGCACGCTGCCCGGCTTCGGCAAAACGCTGGCGGGCCCCCTCGAGCATCGGCTCGGCGGGTTCGGCCAGGGTCACGTCGTGACCTTGTTCGGCCAGCCACAGCGACATGTGCCCCAGGCCCGCGCCGATATCCAGCACGCGCAACGGGCGCTGTGGCAGCGCCTCGCTCAGGTCGGCCTGAAGCACGGCCAGGCGAATGGCGCCCTTGGCACCGCCGTAGATTTTCTCGGCAAAGCGCGTGGCGAGCTGGTCGAAATGGCGGTCAGTCATGGACGAACCGCCGCTCGCTGTCGGCCAGTTTGGCGCGCACCACCTGGTCCATGTCCAGGCCCAGCTCGCTGCACAACAGCAGCAGGTACAACACGATGTCACCGACTTCCTGGCCCGCATGGGCCAGTTTGTCTGCGGGCAGCTGGCGGGACTGGTCTTCGGTGAGCCACTGGAAAATCTCCACCAGCTCGGCCATTTCGACACTGGCGGCCATGGCCAGGTTTTTGGGGCTGTGAAAAGGCTTCCAGTCGTTGGTATCGCGGATGCGGTGCAGGCGTTCGGTGAGGTGTTCGAGGTTCATGGGGGGCTCCTGAAGGCGTATAGCTTCAGCGGGATATTGGATGAAGGCAAGTGAATACCCCGACGCCGGTCAATCCACCACGCTGAACTCGACCCGGGCCGTCTGCCCCGCCTCATCGAGCACGCTCAATTGATACCGCCCAAGGTGCTCCAGGCTTGCATTGAGGCTGTCCTGATTGGCGCTGTCCCCCAGCGGCGCCCCGTTGAGGAACCACCAGCGCCGCCCACTGCCGCCCAGTGCCGAGAGTTTCAGGCGCAGCGGTTGCTGGCTGGCGGCGGGCAGGCGCAGTTGATCGCCCTCTCGCACCCCCACCACCGACAACGGGGACGCCACCGCCAACGGGGGTGGTGGGCAGTCGGGGTCCGCTGCGGGGATGCGTGCTTCGCGCCGCTCCACCCGGGGCAGCCACGGCTCCAGCGGCGCGGGCCACAGGGCGATGTCTCGCGCCTGGGCGCCGGGGCAGCTGGCGTCCACCCGCAGGCCCTTGGCATTGACCCAGACTTTTTCCTGCAAACCCACACTCAACGGCTGGTCCAGCGCCTGCAAGGTAGGCGGCGTGGTGTGGTCCAGCGTCCAGGCAAAACGCTGGCGACGGCAATTGGGGTCGCTGCGGCTCAGCGGCTGGCCCAACGGCCAGCAGATCGCGGCCACGCCCACGTTGAACGGCACCGGCGTGACCGGCGCACTGATGCCGCGCTGGCTGTCGCGGTTGGTCAGCACGTCGTGCACCTGCAACATCAACGGCGCCGCCGACGCCAGGCCGAACTGGCCCGGCACCGGGGTGCCATCCGGGCGGCCGATCCACACGCCGATCAAATAACGCGGCCCCACGCCAATCGCCCAGGCATCGCGAAAGCCGTAGCTGGTGCCGGTTTTCCAGGCCAGCACCGGGCGCTGCACCAGCTCGGCGCGTGGGTCGCGGTCGGGGCGGGCCTGGCCACTGAGAATGCGCCGCACAATCCAGGCGGCCCCCGGCGAGAGCAATGGGCGCTCCTTGAGCCCGTCGCCTGGCTGAAACCGCAGGCTGGCACTTTTGCCGTCCCGGGCAAACGCACTGTAGCCGCTCACCAGGTCATCGAGACGGCTGCCCGCGCCGCCCAGGATCAACGCCAGGTTCGGCTCGGCCAAGGGCGGCAACGCCAACGGCATGCCGCCGATGCGCATTTGCGCGGCAAAGCGTTTGGGCCCGTAGGCTTCCAGCAATTGCACCGCCGGCAAATTCAGCGAGCTGGACAACGCCGTGCTGGCGGGCACCGCGCCGGTAAACCCCATGGAAAAGTTGCCCGGGCGGTAATCCCCGTAGCGGCGCGGCACGTCTTGCAGCAGCGATTCGGAATGAATCAGCCCCGCGTCCAGCGCCATGCCATACAGGAAGGGTTTGAGCGTAGAGCCCGGCGAGCGCAGGGCGTTGACCATGTCGACGTGGCCAAAGCGCTTGGCGTCGTTGATATCCACCGAGCCTAAGTAGGCGCGCACGGCCATGGTGTCGGCCTGCACCACCAAAATCGCCGCAGAGGTGTGTTCCGGCAAACGTGCGCGCCAGCCCAGCAGCAGGTCTTCCAGGCGGCGCTGCAGGGCGGCATCCAGGGTGGTGCGGATCAGCGGCGGGCTGTCCGGGCGGTTCAGGCGCCGGGCCAGCAAGGGCGCCAGGCTCGGCTCCTGGCGGGGGGCCAGCAGCAGCGGTTCTTCCAGCGCCTCATTCACGACCGAGGGCGGCCACACCTGGAACTCGGCCAGGCGGCGCAGCACCTTGTCGCGCGCTTCCTGGGCGCGTTGGGGGTAGCGGTCCGGCCGCAGGCGGCTGGGCGCTTGAGGCAAAACGGCGAGCATCGCCGCTTCGGCGTGGGTCAGCTGTTGTGGCGACTTGCCCAGGTAGGCCCAACTCGCCGCGGCCACGCCCTGCAAGGTGCCGCCAAAGGGCGCGCGGTTTAGGTAAAGGTTGAGGATCTGGTCTTTGGACAGGTGCCACTCCAGCTGCGCCGTGCGCCACAGCTGGCGCACCTTGCCGTGCAGGGTGCGCGAATGCGGATCCAACAGCCGCGCCACTTGCATCGACAAGGTGCTGCCACCCGACACCACCCGTGCACCCGTCAGGTTTTGCCAGGTGGCGCGTACCAGCGCCAGCGGGTTTACGCCGGGATGCGTGTAAAACCAGCGGTCTTCGTACGTCAGCAAGGCATCGAGGTAATACGGCGAGACTTCATCGGTGCGCACCGGGTAACGCCACACACCATGGGCATCGGCAAACCGCCACAACGGCGTGCCATCCTCGGCCAGCACCACACGGGCCAGGTCATCCTGCGGCAGCGGCAGCGGCCAGATCCGGTCTGCCAGCCACAGCAGCGCAATGGCCAGCACCAGCAGCCCCAACCCCCAACGCAGGCTGCGCATGCCTGTGAGGCGCCGCATTAATCGAAAATTCAAACCTGCAAACCTCTATGCTTCACGGAACCCGCCACCGGGGAAAGTTTCCAAAGGCTCAGCCACCTCTTCATCAGGACACACACATGCACGTAGAAAGCTTTTTTGAATGGCTGGGCCAGGCCCTGGGTTCGGTCATCCGTTTTATCGTCGACGGGCTCGGCGGGTTGTTCAATGCGCTCACGCATGCCGGTGGCAACTTCATCGACGGGCTGGCCAAAACCTTGGGCATGGACACGTCGATCATCAGCATCCTCACCCTGATCATCGGCTTGATGCTGCTGTATTCGGCGGTGCGCGCCTTCATGCGGGCCTCGATCATCATGGGGATCATCTGGTTGATGCTCGGGCTTTGGCTGCTGAGCTGGGTGGTTCGCTGACCGTCCGTGGGCGCCCGGCGGCGCCCACGGACGTAATGCCTCAACGGCCCTTGATGACAAGGTCGGCTGGGGTTTCACCGACCGCCTGCCAGTTGGGACGGTACATCGACTCCACTTGCGGCGGCGGCACACGGTAAGTGCCCGGGGTCACGGCACGTGCCAGGTACAACAGGTGCGTGGTGCCATAACCGTCCAGGTTCAGCGCGGCCACGTAACGGTCATCACGGAACTCCTGGTGTTTGATCGCCGCATTCTGCATCGACTCGCGCCACTGCTTCACCTGGCTGCTGGCGTCGTCCAGGCTTGCCGCGCTCTGCGCCAGGTTCTGGTTTTCCAGCTCCAGGCCCGCCGGCAGCAGGTCTACCACCAGCGCGTCCGGCACCCGCTGTTTGTTCGCGCTCACAGCCAGGTGCACCAGCACCAGATCGCCGCTCTTGAGGTTGCGCAGGTTCAGCGGCTCGCCGTTCATGCCCAGGTAATCGCGACGGATGCTCAGGTTTTCACCCCCCGCCACCGGCGCCTGGGTGGGGTAACCGGAAATGCTCAGCTGTTGATAAACCGGCTCGCTGCCTTCGTTGTGCAAGGTCAGCGGAGACGCCAACAGAGGCCCCTCCAGTTTCAGCCCCGACTGGCCGTTGTTCAGCTCGCGGGTTTCGCTGCCGCTGGTGAAGCGGGCGCTCCAGTTGGTTTCCGGCTTGCCCAGCAACCCGCGCCCGGCGAGGAACAGCGAATTGCGCTCCTGGGTCGACAGCCACTGGCTGGCGGCCAACTGGTCCGACAGATCAAACAGACGCTCCTCGCGCTTGCCCTTGGCCAGGTCGTTTTCTTCAAGCAACGCCAGGATCATCGCCTGGTCGCGCAACGGGCTGCCGTAGTCGGCCAGCCATTCGTTGGCCTTGCGCTTTACCGCAAGCCCGGCGATCAAGGCCTGATCGGCACGCGGCTGGTCGCCCATCTTCTGCATGGCAATGGCCAGTTGCACCAGCGGCAAACCGGAGCGGGCATCGGTGCGGCGCTCGAACAGGCTGCGCAGCGCGCCCAAAGGCGCCTGCTGGCTGCGCGCCAAGACCATGCCCGCGTAGGCCTGCACGGCAAAGCGGGTGTGGTCCGCGTTGTCGCTGTAGTCGGCTTCGATCAGGTTGCGTTCCTGCACATACCGCAACAGGCGTTCGCTGGCTTTTTTCAGGGCGTCGGGCGGTACGGCAAACCCTTGGTCGCGGGCGCGCAGCAGGAAGTCGGTGACGTAAGCCGTCAGCCAATATTCCTCTTCGCCGTCCGCGCCCCACAGGCCGAAACTGCCGTTGTAGCGCTGCATGCCCAGCAGGCGCTCAATGCCGATTTCGATCTTGCGTTTGCGCTCGGCATCCGGCTCGCCCTTGAGGCCCAGCCGGGCGAGCACGGCGGTGTCGGCGTAAAGCGAGGGGTACAGGCCGCTGGCGGTTTGCTCCAGGCAGCCGTACGGGTAGGCCTTGAGTGCCCGAATCTGCTCGCCAAGGTTCAACGGCGGACGGCTCGACAAACTCAGCAACGCCTCGCGGCCCGCCGGTTCAAACAGCGACAACTCGGCGTCCGGCAGGGTCCAGGTGTCGTCCTTGAGCACCGCACGGTATTGCTTGAGCAACGCGGGGTAAGCCGGGCGTACGCCCAGTGTCCATTCACGGGTAAACGCCGGCAGTTGCTCGCCCGGCAGGTCCAGGCCGTTAACGGTGACGCGGACCGTGCCCTGGCCAAACCCGCCCAGTGCCCGCACCGGAATCTGCAACGTGGTGCGCTGGCCCTCGGCCAATTGCACGCTGTGCGCGGGCTCGCCCAGCAGGGTCAGCTGGCCTTCGGCGGTCAGTTGCACGTCCAGTGTCTGCGCCTTGCCCGACAGGTTGGACAGGTCCAGCGCCAAGCGGGTCTGGTCGCCCCCGGCCAAAAAGCGCGGCGCCGACAACTCGGCCACCAGCGGCGCGGCCACCACGGTCTTGGCTTGGGCCATGCCGTAGCGGTCGTCGGTCCAGGCTTGCGCCATCAGGCGCAGTTCGCCGTTGAAGTCGGGGATGTTCACGCTCACTTCCCCCTCGCCCTGCTCATTCAACGTCACCGGCGCGCTTTGCAAGGCGACGATGGTCACGCTGGTGTCAGGCCGCTTGCCGCCCTTGGCCAGCGCAGCGTCGCCACCAAAGGCCAGCGAGGCCAGGCGGCCCTGCCCGGCCTCGATCAGTTGGCCGTAGATGTCGAACTGGTCCACACCGTACGCCTTGCGGCCGAACAGGCTGGAATACGGGTCGGGCGTCGGGTATTCGGTGATATTGAGGATGCCCACGTCCACCGCCGCCACCAGCACATGCACCTCTTTGGGCACGCTGCCGTCGGCATTTTTGGCGGCTATTTTTACGGTGAGCGGCTGTTTGGGGCGCATTTTTTCCGGCGCACTCAAGGTCAGCCCCAGCTTGCGCTGCGTGCGATCCAGGGGCAGATGCAATAGGCCCACCGCCCGCTTGGGCGTGATATTGGCCTTGCGCTCGCCCGGGCGAATCACCAGGGCGCTCACGTACAGGTCATGGCGCGACCACTTCGGGTCCAGCTTCACGGCAAAGCACTTGCCCTCGGCCGGTACGTCGATTGCCTGCCACCACAACGGCCCTTCGCTGGACTCCACCAGCAAATACCCCTTGCCCGCAGCGGGCGGCGTGACCGTCACGTTGGCGGTGTCGCCGTCGCCATAAGCGGGCTTGTCCAGCGCCAGCTTGACCTGATCGGGCCGTACCGCGCCGCCTTCGGTGTTGTCTTGGGCCTGGTAACCGGCCCAGAACCGCTCGCTGCTGACCAACCCGGTCTGGGGGTCTTCAACCTCGACACGGTACGGGCCCCACTCCACCTGGAAGCTCAGCTTGGCAGTGTCGCCCGCCTTGATGGAGATGCTCTGCTCGTCGACGTTGAGGAATTTCTCGTTGTAGTGGTAGCTCCAGCCGTCGCTATCGGAGTAGTTCCAATAGTAGTCGCGACGCTCGCGAATCAGGCGCACCTTGAGGTTGTCGGCGGCAAGTTTCTGCCCGTCCTGGTTGGCCACCAGCACCTCGAATTCGACAGGGCCGTCGCCGTTGGTTTCCTTGCCGTCAAACACACCGCGCAGGCCGGGCAGTTGCTCGGCGGGCCAGATCGGCTGCACCAGGCGGCGGGTGATCGGGCGCCCGCCGGACTCTTGCAGGCTGGCCTGCACGATCAGTTGCAGCGGCGACTTGGCGTCGGCCCATTTGCTTTCCAGCACCAGGTTTCCATCGCCGTTGGCGTCCAGCACGCTTTCGTCCAGCTCGAAGTCCTGGCTCAGTTCCTCTTCGGTGACGGAGCCAAACTGATACCCCGGCAGCGACTTCACCGCCTCGCGCAGCGGCCGCACATAGACTTGCCCGCTGACACGGTTGCCGGAGGCGGGTGCGCCATACAGGTAGCGGCCGTTGACGTGGATGGTGGCGTCATCGCCCGGGCTCAGCGGCGTGTCGCTGCCCTTGAGTTCCAGTGCGAGGCGCTCGGGCAGGAAATCCTCGACGAGGAATTCATAAAGCTGCGGCTTGCCGTCACCCAGGTCGAACACCAACTGCCAGCGCCCGGTCGGCGCCTCGCCCGCCAGTTGCAGCGCATATTGATACAGACCGGAGGCGTCGGCGTCCCACACGAATTTGCGGCTGACCTGTTCATCCGGGCGGCGCACTTCCACACTCACCGGCTGCGGCTTGACGCTGTTGCCGTCCTTGTCGCGCAGCAGGGCATTGAGCAGCACGGTTTCGCCGGGGCGATACAGGTCGCGTGGGCCGAATACAAAAAACTGCAGCGGGTGGGCGGGCTGGCCGCCGATGTCGAATTCGGCCAGGTCCAGCGCCGCACTGTCGAGGCGCAACAGGCTGGTTTGCTCGCCCTGTTTGGCCAGCAGCACTTGGGCTTTTTTCGGCAGCGGCAGCTCGGCATGCCCGCCGTTTTCGGTCTTGCCCTGGCCGAGTACGCGGCCTTTGTCGTCAAGGATCTCCAACTCCACGCCGTCGATGGCCTTACCGCCTTCCAGGGCTTGCGTGAACACGTCCAGGCGGTTGGCGTAGCGGTGCGCCGACAGGCCGATGTCACTCAAGGTGAACAGCGTGGCCGGCTGCGAATAGTTGTAGGTGCCGGATGCGCGCATCACCGCCAGATAAACACCGGGTTGCTGCAATGGCTTGAGGCCTGCGATCGGCAGCAACAGGGTTTCGCGGGTGTTCCTGGCGGGGTTGAGGTCAAAGCGCCCGCCGTAGACCAGGTCGGCCATGGGCAGCAATTCGCGGGATTCATAGCTTTGCAGGCTGGTGTTGCGGCCCCACTGCGCCAGAAACGTCGGCAAGGATTCAGGCTTGATGCGGAAAAATTCGACGTCGATTTTATCGACATTCAACGCGATCACCGGCAGCCCCTCGGCCAGGCGCGTGGGCAGCAACGTGCCCCGGCTGGCGAAGCCGACGGTGGCCTGCAAGTCGCGGGTTTCGAGGCGGCTGGTGTACTCGGCGGGGAGCAACTGGCTGTTGACGCCGCGCACGCCCGGGTCGACGGTGAGCACCAGTTTGCGCTGCGGCTCCAGGTGGCGCAGGCGCAGTTCCATCAGGTTGTCGGACAGCTCCCAGGCGCCGTCGACCGTGCCGGTCTTGCTGTCCACCAGGTGCAGCTTGTCGGCGAACTTCTGGTCGGGGTCCAGGGGGATCGAGAACGTCACCGACAACGTACTGGCGCCGTCCAGCTGGATTTCGGACACATCCACCACACTCACTTCACGCCCGGCATACCGCTGCTTGAGCGCCGCCACATCCACCGCCGCCTTGGCCTGCGCCTGCGCAACGGGCGGCGCGGCGGGTTTGTCGGAGGAATCACAGGCGCTCAGCAGGGCCAGCGCACAGGCCAGGAACAGTCCTTTGTTAAGCATGGGGCACTCGTTTTGAGAGGGGTCCGAGGGGTGAACTATATATCAGCGCCTGCAATGCCGCCGTGGCGCCGGTCACATTGACCGACGGAGGGTCGATTGGTTCGCCGGGGGTGCGCACGCTCGGAAAAGTCTGACCCACCTGAAGCCGCTGAGCATAAGTTGGGCCCATCCAGGCATGACAGGTTTTGATGGCTGGGCTGATGAGGTTTCGCTTTTTGCAGCATTGGCTGGCCACGTTAAATAGCGGCACCCCTCACTGCCGTAAAGGACTGCGATGAACATAAATGTCAGTAACTTTCGTCAAGAAGTTCCTAGATTCAGGCTGTCCAACCTTGCATTTGAAGAGCTGTCAGCGCCCAAGACTATTGACCGGACAAGGGATTGCTCCCCCACCGTGAGTGAAGAAATACGCAACATCAGAAGCCTGATTGATCATGGCAACCATGTGGTGATCCTTGACGGTTTCGAGCGGGCTCAATCGCTACATGTTGCGTATGTGGCTGCGCAAGCCATAACGCCCCCCCTTGTCGGTTTAATTAAAAAGCCAGGTTTATGGACAACTCCGATATCGCGATCACGCTGGTCTTGATCTCTGCCTTCATGCATGCCACCTGGAACGCCGTTGTCAGGGCAGGAAGCAGTCGGTTCATGACGCTTGCCATGGTAGACGGCACCGCTTTGTTGATCTGCCTCGCGGCATTACCGCTGGTGAATGTGCCGAACCTGCAGGTTTGGTGCTATGTGCTGGTTTCAGTGCTGCTTAATACGGCCTATCGCCTATTTTTGATCAAGGCCTATGAAACAGGAGACTTTGGTCAGGTTTATCCGGTGATGCGGGGCGTGCCGCCGGTGCTGGTGGCGTTGTTTTCCTACTTTCTGTTGAATGAGCAATTGTCACCGTCCGCCATGGCGGGGGTGTTGTTGATTTGTGCAGGGATCATCAGTCTGACATTCGTGCGGGCAATGAATGCTCACTTGCTTCGCCCCATCATCATGGCCGTGTGCGCTGGTGTCTTTATTGCGTCTTATACGGTAGTGGACGCTAAAGGCGTCCGGGCCAGCGAGACGGTGTTGCAGTACATCATTTACCTGACGCTTATGCAGAGCCTGCCCATTCCGGCGCTGGCCTTTTTCAAAGAGCGTCCGGCACTGATACAGGCCGTGCGCAACCATTGGCGTGTGGGTGTGATGGGCGGCTTTTTTTACTTGGGTTCCTATGGCCTGGTGCTGTTTGCCTTGTCGCTGGACGCGGTGGCCAAGGTGTCAGCCTTGCGGGAAACCAGTGTTATCATCGGCGCCATTATTGCCGCGCTGTTCTTTCGCGAACGGTTCGGCTGGAGGCGGATGCTCTCTGCGTTCGTCATTGTCTGCGGGATCATCCTGATCAAAGTGAGCACCTGATGGCTCAACGTCCGCCACCGACGCCCATGCTCCAGGCTTTTGTATGCGCCGCCCAAACCGGCAGTTTCGCCCGGGCCGCCCTTGAGCTGAACCTGACCGCCAGTGCGATCAGCCATCAAATAGCGGGGCTGGAAGAATGGTGGGGCGTGCAATTGTTCGAACGCCACTCGCGAGGGGTGAAATTGACCCCGGCAGGAGAAACACTGTTGCCGGTGACCGATACCTTTTTCAACGGGCTCGCACAGGCGTTGCAGACCCTCAACCCCGGCAAGTCTCAGCCCTTGTATCTCTCTTGCACCTCCTCACTGTGTTCGGCGTGGCTCATTCCCCGTATGCACGCGTCTCAAAGCGCCGACGCGTTCAACCTTGATGTGGTGCTGACCAGCGCCGACTTGAGCCATGCCAACCTGGGAGCGCATCAATACGATGTCGCGATCGTGATGGGCTACGGCGACTACCCCGACCATCACGTTGAACTGTTGATGCGTGATGCGGTGTTTCCCGTCTGCTCGCCACAGTTCTACCACCTGCATGGCGGAGTACCGCTGCATGAAATTGCCAAACATCCACTGATTCATCGCGTTGACGACCCGTTGTGCCCGGGCTGGGACAGCTGGTTTGAGTTTCAAGGGCTGGCTGCACCGGCCTATCACCACGGCCCGCGGTTCCCAGACTCCAGCCTTGCGATCAGCCTGGCCGTCAAAGGCGGCGGGATTGCGCTGGGAAGAACCGCGCTGGTCTACGACCAACTGAACGACGGCAGTCTGCTCGCATTGAGCGGGACGGGGATGATGTCGCCTGCCGCGTATTACGTGATATGCCGCAGCGGGCGCCAATTGGAGCCGGACGTGGCGAGGCTGATTGAATGGATCAAGGCCCAGGCGCAGTCGTTTGTGCAAGAGGTGGGGGAGCCTTACTCGACGGTTGGATGCGTGCGCTAGACAGCGACGTGACATTAAGTGGCGGCTCTTAACCGATCTGTGCGCTAGTCTTCGCTGCTTCACGGCATTTGAGTCTCCAGGACTACAAGACGCAGGCTGTCTTGAGCCCTCGTGAGCGCTATGCGTACGCGAAGCATCATTTGGTTACAATGCCGCTCCCCCAAGGAGCCCCCATGACCTCCCTCTTAACCGACTGGCGCCACCGCCCCACCCACCGCCGTGTGTGGGCCCTGGCCGCGCCGATGATTTTGTCGAATATTTCCGTGCCGCTGGTCGCCCTGGTGGACAGCATGGTGATCGGCCATCTGCCTCACGCCCATCAATTGGGCGCGGTGGCGGTGGGCGCCAGTCTGTATACCTTTTTGGCCTGGGCCATGGGGTTTCTGCGCATGGGCTCCACCGGGTTTGCCGCCCAGGCGGCCGGGCGGGCCGACGGTGCGGCCTTGCGGCAGATCCTGCTGCAAGGCCTGCTGCTGGCGATGGGGCTGTCGTTGCTGCTCGGCACGGTGGGCATTCCGTTCAGCCACTGGGCGCTGGAATGGATGCAACCGTCTGCTGAACTGGGCCAATTGACCCGCGACTTTTTCCACACCCGGCTGTTCGGCCTGCCCGCTGCGCTGGCCACGTATGCGCTGGTGGGCTGGTTTCTCGGCACGCAAAATGCCCGTGCGCCGCTGGCGATTTTGCTGACCACCAACCTGGTCAATATCGCTCTTAACCTGTGGTTCGTGCTGGGCCTGGACTGGGGCGTGATCGGCTCGGCACGCGCCTCGGTGATCGCCGAGTGGGCCGGTGCCCTCTTGGGCCTGGCCCTGACGCAAAAAGCCCTGCGCGCCTACCCCGGTCATATCGCCTGGGCCGCACTCAAGGCGTGGTGCAACTGGCGCCCGCTGCTGGCGGTGAACCGCGACATTTTTATCCGCAGCCTGGCGCTGCAATCGGTGTTTTTCATGATCACCGTGCAAGGCGCGCGGCTGGGGGATGCGACCGTGGCGGCCAATGCGCTGCTGCTCAACGGCCTGTTGCTCACCGCTCATGCGCTGGACGGGCTGGCGCATGCGGTCGAGGCGTTGTGCGGGCATGCCATCGGCGCCCGTGACCGGCAGGCGTTGCGCCGTTCACTGGTGGTGGCCTGTGGTTGGTCGCTGCTGGCCAGTGGGGCTTTTGCGCTGCTGTTCGCGCTGCTCGGGCACCTGTTCATTGCCATGCAGACCAACATTCAAAGCGTGCGCGACACCGCCGACCTGTACCTGCCTTACCTGGCGGTATTGCCGTTGATTGCGGTGTGGAGTTATTTGCTGGACGGGTTGTTCATCGGCGCCACACGGGCGCGGGAGATGCGTAACGGCATGTTGTTGGCGGTGTTGATCCTGCTGCCGTTCGCCTGGGCATTTCAGGGGCTCGGCAACCACGGGCTGTGGATCAGCTTTTTGCTGTTCATGGCCCTGCGCAGCCTGACCCTGTGGGCCATCGCCTGGCGTTTGCAGCGCCAGGATCGCTGGCTTGCCAACACCCCGCCATGACGGGGTGCGGGCAAACCCGCAGCCTGTGCGTTACGAGGACAGGTACGACGAACGCGTAAGACCCAGGCGCAGCGCATCGAGGAACTGGGTGCGCTCGCTGGCGCTGATCTTCGCGCTGGCGCATTTGTCGCGGTAGTGGGTCATCAACTCCTCCGGCGACAAGTGCACGTAGCGCAGCATGTCTTCGATGGTGTCGTGGGTTTCGATCCCGGCGCTGTACGCCGAACCATCGCTGCGCTGGTAGATGTTCACCGAGTCGGTGTCACCGAACAGGTTGTGCATGTCGCCCAGGATTTCCTGGTAGGCGCCCACCAGGAAGATGCCCAGCAAGTAGTCCTCACCCTCGTTGACCGCGTGTACCGGCAGGCTGGTTTCGATGCTCTGCTCGTCCACGTACTGCTTGATCTTGCCGTCGGAGTCGCAGGTCAGGTCTTGCAGCACGGCGCGGCGCAGCGGCTCTTCGTCCAGGCGGTGCAGCGGTAGAATCGGCAGCACCTGGCCGATGGCCCAGGTGTCCGGCAGGCTCTGGAACACCGAGAAGTTGCAGATGTACTTGTCGGCGAGCTTGTCGTTCAGCTCGTCCAGCACCTGGCGATGGGAACGCTGACGGGCTTTGAGCGAGTCGTGCAGGCGACGGCACACGGCAAAATAGCACTGCTCGGCCAGGGCTTTTTCGGCCAGGGTGATCTTGCCGTCGGCGTACTGGGTGGCCACGTCGCTCATGTAGTGGGTGGCGCGCCAGTAGGTTTCGGTGACCATCTCGATGTCGGTCGGGCCCAGCAGGTCCACCAGCCATTGCACGGTTTCGGGCAGGGCTTCTTTGTCGGCGATCTCCGGCACGTCGTCGTTGTGTTTCTCGACGTCGGTCACCTGCACCACCAGCACGGCGTGGTGGGCAGTGAGCGAGCGGCCGCTCTCAGAGAAAATGTTCGGGTGCGGCAGGCCCTGCGCATCGCAGAACTCTTTGAGCATGCCCACGACCACGCCTGCGTAGTCGTCCATGTCGTAGTTGATGGAGCTGGCGTTGCGCGAGTGGGTGCCGTCGTAGTCCACACCCAGGCCGCCGCCCACGTCGATGTGGTCCACCGGCAGGCCGAGGCTGCGCAGTTCGCCGTAGTAACGGATCGCTTCTTTGAAGCCGTGCTGGTAGTCGGCCAGGTTGGCGATCTGCGAGCCCATGTGAAAGTGCAACAGGCGGATACCCTGGTCCAGGCCCGCGTCGCGGAAACGCTCGACCACCGACAGCAACTGCGCCGCCGACAACCCGAATTTGGATTTTTCGCCGCCGGTGTCCGCCCATTTGCTCGACGCCAGCGACGACAGGCGCACGCGCAGCCCCACTTGCGGCTTGACCTTGAGCTTGCCCGCTTCCTCGATCACCAGGCCCACTTCGGACTCTTTCTCGATGACGATGAACACGTTGTGGCCCAGCTTCTGGCCCATCAGCGCCAGGCGGATGAACTCACGGTCTTTGTACCCGTTGCAGACGATGGTGCCGCCCTTGGGCGCCAGGGCCAGCACGGCCAGCAGCTCCGGCTTGGAACCGGCTTCCAGGCCGATGGACACGTTTTGCGTGGCGATGATGTTTTCGATCACCGCTTCCTGCTGGTTCACCTTGATCGGGTACAACGCGGTGTATTTGCTCTGGTAGTCCAGGCGCTCGATGTTGGCGTCGAACGCGCCGGTGAGCTGGCGCACGCGGTCTTGCAGAATGTCCGGGAAACGCACCAGCAACGGCAGCGACAGCCCGCTCTTGCGCAGGTGGTCGACTTGCTCGAACAGATCGATGGGCGAACTGCTCGGGCCGTTCGGACGAACTTCGACGCGACCGGCGTCATTGATCGCGAAATACCCGGCCCCCCAATGGCGAATCCCGTAAACACTGCGGCTGTCCGCAACTGTCCATTGGCTGCCATCGTCTTTGCGTGTGCGTCGTACGGACATCGAAGTCCCCTATAAATGAAGTCGAAGTGCGCAGGCCTGTCTGAGGCTGGCGCAGTCTAAAGAATGAAAATGACGATTTGCCTGTAAGAGGAGTAGACCCCGCATGCAGGACAGAGTTTAGACACCGGTCAGGAACAGGCTCTGTGAAAACCATGGCGATGACAGCCAGCGTTCAGCCAGGCCGGTCACGGAGGTGGTTTTCACAGAGGCGGCTAGCCGCCGGATTTCTTCGCCTTGTAACCGAGCTTGATCAGCTCGGCCAACAGCAACTCAACGTGGTCGCCCTGGATCTCGATAATGCCGTCCTTGAGCGCACCGCCCGTGCCACAGCGCTTTTTGAGCGTGGTGGCCAACTCCTTGAGCGGGTCGAGCGCCAGGGGCACGCCGGTGATGGTGGTCACCGTCTTGCCGCCACGGCCTTTGCTCTCGCGGCGCACGCGGGCAATGCCGTCGCCTTCGGGGATCAGGGTTTGTTTGCAGGTGCAGGCGTCCACGGGCTGGCGACAGTCCGGGCAATGTCGACCTGCGTCGGTGGAAAACACCAGGCCGCCCAGGGCGGCGAAGGATGCGGCTTTTTTGGCCACCGGCAATCCTCTTGTGAGGATGAAGACTGATCGATGCCCAGCGGGCCACCGACCGCGAAGCCCCACTCAGGCAGGGGCAGCGCTACCGGCCCGCAAAGTGGGTCGGCTTGAAAAGTCGCGCAGTGTAACGGCAAACAGGCCACTTGCTAAGGGCCAAATGGCGCCAATTTATGCAACTTTAGCGACGCCCGGCCAGATAACGCCGCAAGCCTTCCTGCGCGTCCGGGCAGTAGGGCTTGTGCTCGGCCTCTTGCAGCACCGTGGCAAGGGGCAAAAAGCGCGCCTCCATTACCTCCTCAGGTTGCAGGCGCAGCGGGCCGTCCCACACCGCCGAGAACGATTTGCACCAGAGCCGACTGCCGCCGTCTTCAAAGTAGAAATGATCGTGGGCGGTCAATACCACACCGGCCACGCCCAATTCTTCTTCCAGCTCACGGGCCGCCGACACTTCGTAGGACTCATCCGCCGCCACCATGCCGCCCGCCGCCGTGTCCCAGAAGCCTGGGTACAGCGCCTTGCTCAAGGTGCGCCGGTGCACGCACAGCTCCCCTGCCGAGTTGAACAGGAAGATAAACGTGCAACGACCGATCAGCCCGCGCTGGCGCAGATCGGCGCGCACCAGGGCGCCGAGCAGGTTGTCATGCTCGTCGACCCAGGCGATGTATTCGGCATCGGAAGCGGCGCGGTGCGCAGCTTCCTTGGAGGGCGCGTCCATCATTAACCCTGGTTGAGCAACTGACGCAGGTCGATCACCGCCGCGTTGGCCCGGGAAATGTAGTTGGCCATCACCAGCGAGTGGTTGGCCAGGATCCCAAAGCCGCTGCCGTTGAGGATCATCGGGCTCCACACGGTTTCTTGCGAGGCTTCCAGTTCACGGATGATCTGGCGCACGCTGACGGTGGCGTTTTTCTTGGCCAGCACATCCGCAAAGTCAACCTCGATGGCGCGCAGCAGGTGGGACAAGGCCCAGGCCTGGCCACGGGCCTCGTAGAACACGTTGTCGATCTGCATCCAGGGGGTTTCCACCACTTCTTCATCGACCTGCGGCACTTCACCCGGGGCCAGTGCTTCGGTTTTCAACGCGGTGTTGAGCTTGACGCGACCCACGCTGGCCGACAGGCGTTGCGACAGCGAACCCAGGCGGGTCGCCACGTCACCCAGCCAGTTGTTGAGGTTGTCGGCGCGGGCGTAGAACAGCGCGCCTTTCTGGTTGGGGTCTGACAGACGCGCTTCGTAGCGGCTCAGGGAGTTGATGCCTTCCTGGTATTCGGACTCGCTGGACGGCAGCACCCAGCTCTTGTTGTCAAAGTTGAAGCGCGGCTCGGCCTTGGCCAGGTCGGCGTCTTCGGCCGATTGCGACTGGGAGCGGGCGAAGTCTTTGCGCAGGGCGCGGGTCAGGTCACGCACCTGCACCAGCACGCCGTATTCCCAGCTGGGCATGTTGTCCATCCACAGGCCAGGCGGGAAGCGGTCGTTGGAAATGTAGCCACCGGGCTTGTTGAGCAAGGTGCCCACCACGGTCTTGAGGGTTTCGACCGTGGTGTAGCCCACCACCATCTGCTTGCCTTCTTTTTCGGCCGCCAGCTGGGCGTTCTGTTGCACGGGGAACAAGGCGGGTTCTTCGCTCCAGTACCAGCCCAGCGCGCCGGTGACCAATAGGTACAAACACACCACCGTGAGCAAGGCACGGCTCATCAGCAGGGAACGAAAATAGCTGCGGTTGGCCGACTTGGGCTCAGGGGCCGGGCCCTGGGCGCTGCCTGCACGGTTTTTCCAGTCCAGCATGGCGATATCCTTTCAATCACTTGAGTTCAAACACTACGACCACAACCCTAACCCAATCGTGCCAAAGGCGGGGCGCTTTTGATGGACGGTGGCGCATCGGCGCGGGTGGACTATAAAGGATGCACACTTTTTTTACCCCGCACGACTGACCGGTCGGCAACTGAATGACCGGGGCTTGCAGTTAATTGACGCAAGGTACTCGTGCAGGGGAAAAGAGGTGCTAGCATAGAGCCATCACTCGACCTCAGCAGTTATTCTAACTAGTAGTCAGGATATGACCGAGCCAGAAGACCCGAGCCGTGAACGCCTCAAGCACCACTTTGCCCAGCGGGTAATTCATCAGGCACGTCAAATTCTTGAGATCTGGCAGCGCCTGCAACGCAGCGAATGGTCGACCACCGACTTTTCCGAGCTGAGCGAAGCCAACCTGCGCCTGCTGCGGTTTGCCGAGCGCTTCGAGCAGCCGGAACACGGGCAACTGGCGCGGCTCATCGGCGAATCGCTGCACGCGGTGGACCAAAACCGCGGCCGCCTGAGCAGCCACCTGATCACCGAACTCAATCGCCTGATGCAGCGCCTGTCGCGCACCGGCCTGCGCCAGGGCGACCAGCTGGAACAGATGCTGCTGCCGCCCCTGCGCAAGCCCCTCTACATCGTGCTGGCCGACTACGACCGCGCCGAGCGCCTGGCCAAGCAGCTGGAATTCTTTGGCTTGAGCGCCCAGGCGCTGGAAAGCGTGCCCGCGTTTTACGCCGCCATGACCGAGCGCTTGCCCGCGGCCATCGTGATGGACGTGGACTTCTGCGGCGCGGGCCTGGGCCTCAAGCTTGCCACCCAAGCCCAGGAAGGCCTGGAGCACAAGCTGCCGCTGTTGTTTTTCAGCCTGCATGAAACCGACACGCCCACGCGCCTGGCCGCAGTGCGAGCCGGGGGCCAGGAGTTCCTCACCGGCACGCTCGAGGCGTCGAGCCTGCTGGAAAAAATCGAAGTGCTGACCTGCGTGGCCCAGTACGAGCCCTATAAGGTGCTGATCATCGACGACTCGCGGGCCCAGGCCCTGCACACCGAACGGCTGCTCAACAGCGCCGGTATCGTCACCCGCACCCTGATCGAACCGATCCAGGCCATGGCCGAACTGGCGGACTTCCAGCCCGACCTGATCATCCTCGACATGTACATGCCCGCCTGCACCGGCACGGAGCTGGCCAAAGTGATCCGCCACAACGACCGCTACGTGAGCGTGCCGATCATCTACCTGTCGGCCGAAGACGACCTGGACAAACAACTGGACGCCATGAGCGAAGGCGGCGACGACTTCCTCACCAAGCCCATCAAGCCTCGCCACCTGATCACCACCGTGCGCAACCGCGCCGCCCGTGCCCGGCATTTAAAGGCGCGCATGGTGCGCGACAGCCTCACCGGGCTGTACAACCACACGCACATCCTGCAACTGCTGGAAGACTGCAGCTTTCGCGCACGCCGCGAGGCCAAGCCGCTGAGTTTCGCGATGCTGGACATCGACCACTTCAAGCGGGTCAATGACAGCCACGGCCACCCCATGGGCGACCGGGTGATCAAGAGCCTGGCGCTGTTTTTGAAGCAGCGCCTGCGCAAGACCGATTTCATCGGCCGCTACGGCGGCGAAGAATTTGCCATCGTCATGCCCGACACCGACCTGGATGCTGCCTGCCAGGTGCTCGACGAGATCCGCCAGCGGTTCGCCGAGATCCACTATCCCGCCCAGCCCCAGGATTTGTGGTGCACCTTCAGCGCAGGCGTGGTGCAACTGTGCGACGGCTCCGACAGCCTGATGATGGCCGCCCAGGCCGACGAAGCGCTGTACCGCGCCAAGGATGCCGGGCGTAACCGGGTGCTGGCGGCACGTGCATCAAAGCAAAGTGCCACTTTTTCACCGGAATCCACTGAATTGGTCATAACCCTGTAACAAAATCGCAATAACTTCAGGCACTTACTTCTGTTGTCGGTTGAAAATCCGCATGCGCCTGAAGCTGCTGACGAATCTCAATACCCTCCTGCTGGTGGCCGTTTGCCTAGCACTGGGCGCGACGCTCTGGTGGTCGCAACGGGCGCTGGAGCGGCCGTACCTGCTGATGGAGCGTTACCTGGGGCTGTCGCAGACGTTCCAGAATCAGGCCGCACGCAATATCGAAGACTACCTGGCCAGCGGCGACGCCCTGCGCCTGAGCAGCGCCAGCCAAAGCCTGGAAAGCCTGTTGCAACAGGTGGATGAATTACCGGCCAACCTTGCGCAAACCCTGCGCCCCAGCCTCAAAGACCTGGACACCTTCAGCAAGACCGACCTGTTGGCCGCGGGCAAACTGGCAGGCGACCCGCAAGCCTTGTTGGTGCAGGCCGAGCGGGAGCTGGGGGCCAACCTTGAGCAATTGAGCCAGTACGCCACCGGCGCCCACTCGCCCGACGCCGCGAACTACCTGCCGCCGCTGCTGGCGGCGTCGCAGCATGTGGCCAAGTTGTCGCTAGCACGCGACAAGCTGGTGAGCAGCGGGCGCAGCGAGCTGGCCGACGATGTCGAGCGCGAAGTGAACAGCATTCGCGCCCAAGCCCAGCAACTGGAGGCACTGCCCCTGCTGGGCGTGACCGCCCAGGCTGAATCCAGCGCCGACGATTTCTCGGCCATGATGGGCCTGGAGAACACCGAAAAAACCGTGGCCCAAGACACCGGCGTCGACCTCAAGCGCGAGCTCAACAGCCTGTTGACCCGCTACCCGGCCGAGCTCAAGCGCACCCGCGACCAGATCCAGCAACGTTCGGCACTCGCCGCCGCCACCCACCTCAAAATAGACGCTGTGCAACAGGCCATCGCCGGGCTGGAGCCGGTGGTGCGGGCCCAGCACGGCCAGATCCAGGGCGAAGTGCGCCTGATGCAAGGGGTGATGATCGGGCTGATCCTGCTCATCGCCCTGCTGATCGACACCCTGCAGCGGCGCCTGGCGCGGGTGCTGACCAACCTCGCACCGGCCTTGTCCACCTGGGCCGAAGGTGATTTCAGCCAACCCATCGCCCTGGGCAAGACCAACCGCGAACTGCACGACATCGAAGCGTCGCTCAACCGCCTGCGCGCCTACCTGGTGGACCTGGTGGGCACCATTCGCGGCAACGCCGAAGAAGTGGCGGGCAGCAGCAGTGCCCTGGCGCAGTTGAGCAACGGCCTGCACCAGGGCGCCGAACGCCAGGCGGGTGACACCGCGCAAATCCGCGACTCCCTGGGCGAACTCGAGGCGACCATCCAGCAAGTGGCCGACGACGCCAGCCAGGCCGCCGGCGCCAGCCGCAGCGCGGGCCAGGCGGTGGAGCAAGGTCAACGGGTGATCGGCCTGAGCCTGACCGGCCTGCACGCACTGGTGGGCGAAGTGCAGCAAAACGCGCAGATGATCGAAAAACTTGCCGAAGAGTCCGCCACCATCGGCGGCGTGCTCACGGTGATCCGCTCGATTGCCGACCAGACCAACCTGCTGGCCCTCAACGCCGCCATCGAAGCCGCCCGGGCAGGCGAGGCTGGGCGCGGGTTTGCGGTGGTCGCCGACGAAGTCCGCTCGCTGGCCCAGCGTACGGCAGGCGCCACGGCCGAGATCCAGACCCTCATCGCCAGCCTGCAAACCGCCGCCCGCCAATCGGTCGAAGGCATGCGCGCCCAGGTGGAACACGCCGAAGCCACCGCCGAACAAGCGCAAGCGGCCGACGGCGCGCTGGATGAAATCGTCGGGGCGATCCAGACCATTTCCGACACCGCAACGCGTATCGCCGACGTGACCGCCCAGCAGAGCGGCGCTGTCAGTGAAATCCGGGACAACAGTGAGCGGATCCATCAATTGGGCGAAGACAACCTGCTGCGCATCGGCCAGGGGCGCAGCCAGGGCGAGCATTTGCAGGTACTGGGCAGCCAACTCAACACCGCCGTGCAGGCCTTTCGCGTCTGACCTGATGGCCCGCGGCCTGTGAGGCGATCGCGGCCCAGACCGCGCCCACCGCACAGGGGATTGCGGCGTGGAGCGGTGACCGGATTCAACAGGGCGGTCACATACTTTGCGCAATCCTCGCTCATCGTGCTGGCTTTTGCCGAGAACTGGACAGTCACAAAGCCTTTGCGGCATAGTCGCCGGGTTCTGCCGCACCCCCACCCTTCACAAGGAACAGCCAATGGCGACCTTACTGGTTCTGCACGGACCCAACCTGAACCTGCTTGGCACCCGTGAACCGGGCGTCTACGGGGCAGTCACCCTCGAACAGATCAACCTGGATCTGGAGCGACGGGCCCGTGAAGCCGGCCACCATTTGCTCTACCTGCAAAGCAATGCCGAGTACGAATTGATTGATCGCATCCACGCCGCACGCGGCGAAGGGGTGGACTTTATCCTGATCAATCCCGCCGCTTTTACACACACAAGCGTTGCATTACGTGACGCGTTGCTGGCGGTGAGCATCCCATTCATCGAAGTGCATTTGTCCAACGTGCACAAACGCGAAAAATTCCGCCATCACTCCTACTTCTCCGACGTTGCGGTAGGGGTGATCTGCGGCCTTGGCGCCAGCGGTTACCGACTGGCCCTGGAGGCCGCCCTGGAACAACTTGAAGAACAGGCCAAGCGCCCCTGACCAACCCTTGGGAGTTGATGATTCATGGATATCCGTAAAGTTAAGAAACTGATCGAACTGCTGGAAGAGTCCGGTATCGACGAGCTGGAGATCAAGGAAGGCGAGGAATCCGTACGGATCAGCCGCCACAGCAAGACCCCGGCCCAGCCTTACTACGCCCCTCAAGTGCAGGCCCCGGCGCCGGTCGCCGCTGCACCTGCAGCCGCGCCAGTGGCTGCTGCCCCGGCTGCACCGGCCGCCCCTGCGCTGAACGGTTTTGTGGTCAAGTCGCCGATGGTCGGCACCTTCTACCGCACCCCGGCCCCGACCTCGCCTGCCTTTGTCGAAGTCGGCAAGACCGTCAAAGTCGGCGACACCATCTGCATCGTTGAAGCGATGAAAATGATGAACCACATCACGGCCGAAAAAGCCGGCGTGATCGAGTCCATCCTGGTAGAAAACGGCCAGCCGGTTGAGTACGACCAGCCGCTGTTCACCATCGTTTGAACCGCGGAGCGCCTTCGATGTTGAAACCTGCGAAGAAACTGGAAAAAGTCCTGATCGCCAACCGCGGTGAGATCGCCCTGCGAATCCTGCGTGCCTGTAAGGAACAGGGCATCAAGACCGTCGCTGTTTATTCCACGGCCGACTCGGAACTGATGCACGTGAAACTGGCGGACGAGAGCATCTGCATCGGCCCGCCCCTGGCGACGAACTCGTACCTCAAAGTCCCGAACATCATCGCGGCCGCCGAAGTGACCGGCGCTGATGGCATCCACCCGGGCTACGGCTTCCTGGCGGAAAACGCCGATTTCGCCGAACAGGTGGAAAAGTCCGGTTTTGCCTTCATCGGCCCTAAAGCCGAAACCATTCGCCTGATGGGCGACAAGGTATCGGCCAAGGACGCCATGATCGCCGCTGGCGTGCCGACCGTTCCGGGCTCCGACGGCCCGCTGCCGGAAGACGAAGCCACTGCGCTGCGCATTGGCCGCGAAGTCGGCTACCCGGTGATCATCAAGGCCGCCGGTGGCGGTGGTGGTCGCGGCATGCGCGTGGTGCACAAGGAAGAAGACCTGATCGAAGCGGCCAAACAGACGCGCTCTGAAGCGGGTGCCTGGTTTGGCAACCCGATGGTCTACCTGGAGAAGTACCTGACCAACCCACGTCACGTGGAAGTGCAGGTGCTGTCCGACGGCCAGGGCAACGCCATTCACCTGGGCGACCGTGACTGCTCCCTGCAGCGTCGTCACCAGAAAGTACTGGAAGAAGCCCCGGCACCGGGCCTGGACGAAACCGCCCGCGCAGAAGTGCTGGCACGTTGCGTCAAGGCCTGTATCGACATCAACTACCGTGGCGCTGGCACGTTCGAGTTCCTCTACGAGAACGGCCGCTTCTACTTCATCGAGATGAACACTCGCGTGCAGGTAGAGCACCCGGTGTCGGAGATGGTCACCGGTATCGATATCGTCAAGGAGATGCTGAGCATCGCCGCAGGCAACACGCTGTCGTTCACCCAGGCGGACGTGAAGCTGCACGGTCACTCGCTGGAGTGCCGCATCAACGCCGAAGACCCGAAGACGTTTATCCCAAGCCCAGGCCTGGTCAAGCACTTCCACGCCCCGGGTGGCAACGGCGTTCGCGTCGATTCGCACCTGTACAGCGGCTACAAAGTGCCGTCCAACTACGACTCCCTGATCGGCAAGCTGATCACCTGGGGCGCCACCCGTGACGAGGCCATGGCCCGCATGCGCAACGCCCTGGACGAAATCGTGGTCGACGGTATCAAGACCAACATCCCGCTGCACCGGGACCTGGTCCGCGACAAAGGCTTCTGCGAGGGTGGTGTGAACATTCACTACCTGGAGCACAAGCTGGCTAACCAGTAAGTTTGTTGCACCCTCAACAAAGCCGCCTTCGGGCGGCTTTGTTGTTTAGGACGCGCTGGCGTAAACTTGCGCGCTTTCGCGGCCCCACACATCCGCACACTCATTATTTTCAAAGGTGCCCCGCCATGCCTTGGCTGCAAGTCCGTCTCGCCATCAGCCCAGAACAGGCCGAAACCTATGAAGACGCGTTCCTGGAAGTGGGCGCCGTTTCCGTCACGTTCATGGACGCCGAAGATCAGCCCATCTTCGAACCCGAGCTGAACACCACCCCGCTGTGGTCCCACACGCACCTGCTGGCCCTGTTCGAAGACGGCACCGACGCGGCCGCCGTACTGGCCCACATGGAACTGCTCACCAGCAGCCCGCTGCCCGAGCACCACAGCGAAATCATCGAAGACCAGGACTGGGAACGCAGCTGGATGGACAACTTCCAGCCGATGCGTTTCGGCCAGCGCCTGTGGATCGTGCCGAGCTGGCACGCCGCACCGGAGCCAGATGCGGTGAACCTGTTGCTCGACCCGGGCCTGGCGTTCGGCACCGGCACCCACCCCACCACCGCGCTGTGCCTGGAATGGCTCGACGGCCAGGACTTGGCCGGCTGCAACGTGCTTGACTTCGGCTGCGGCTCGGGGATTCTGGCCATCGCCGCCCTGCTGCTGGGCGCCAAGGAAGCGGTGGGCACCGACATCGACGTGCAGGCCCTGGAGGCCTCGCGTGACAACGCCGGGCGCAACGGCATCGCCCAACACACCTTCCCGTTATATCTGCCCGAGCAACTGCCCCAGGTACAGGCCGACGTGCTGGTGGCCAACATCCTGGCCGGCCCGCTGGTGTCGCTGGCGCCGCAACTGTCGAGCCTGGTCAAGCCGGGCGGGCGCCTGGCGTTGTCGGGCATCCTCGCCGAACAAGGCGAAGACGTGGCCGCCGCCTATGCTCAGGACTTCGACCTGGACCCGATCGCCAACCGCGACGGCTGGGTGCGCATCAGTGGCCGTCGGCGCTAGAATGGCCGACTGCATCAACGGGATGGCCGCATGACCGACAGCTTCGTCACTCAGTGCCCACATTGCCAAGCGCGTTTTCGCGTCAGTCACGCCCAATTGAGCGTGGCCCGCGGCGTGGTGCGCTGTGGCTCGTGCCTGCAAGTGTTCAACGCCGCGCGCCAACTGCTTGAGCAACGCGCCGCCCAGGCGCCAGCGCCGCAATCGGCCGCGCCCGAACCCGAAGCTGAAGTTGCCACCCCCGAAGCCCCCCGTGCCATCAGCCAGAAACAGTGGACCGCCCAAGCGCTGGACCTGGACAACCTGGACCTGGACGAAGAACTGGCCAAGCTGGAACGCCGTGAGATCCAGCACACCCAGACCCAGGGCACCGATCGTCGCCAACCAGGCTTTGATCGCCGCCAAAAAGAAGAGCCCCTGAGCGCCACGCGCGATACCGCCAAGGCCGAGGAAGAACAGTGGGCCGCCAGCCTGTTCAGCGAACCACCGGCTGAACGCCAGCAGGCCGCGCCCCTGACCGATGACGAACCGGCCAGGCCCCACAAGCCCAAGCGCACCGAACCCTCGATGTCGTTCCAGACCGCCGAGCCCGACGACGAACCGCCCCTGCACACCGAAGCGGTCGATGAAGACCTCGACCCGCCCGTGACCGCAGAGCCTGACGAACCCGAAGAGCCCGCCCCGCCACCCCGGCGCAAGCGGGCACGCCCGGCCACCACGGCCCACGACGAACTGCTGCAAGACCTGGAAGACGACCCGGTGCATTTATATGCGTCCAAACGTCCGTCCGGCTGGGGCCGTCGCCTGTTCTGGAGCCTGTTGGTGTTATTGGCGGGCGCAGGCCTGGCAGGCCAATACGTGGCCTATCAATTCGACGACCTCGCCCGCCAGGACGCCTACCGTCCCTGGTTCCAGGCGCTGTGCCCGAAACTGGGCTGCACAGTGCCGTCGCGGGTCGACGTGTCCTATATCAAGAGCAGCAACCTGGTGGTGCGCAGCCACCCGGACTTCGCAGGCGCGCTGGTGGTGGATGCGATCATTTATAACCGCGCCACGTTCTCCCAGCCCTTCCCGCTGCTGGAGCTGCGCTTTGCCGACCTGAACGGCAGCATGATCGCCAGTCGTCGCTTCAAACCTGCCGAATACCTGAGCGGCGAGTTGGCGGGCGTGAGCGAAATGCCCTCCCAGACGCCGATCCACATTGCCCTGGACATCCTCGACCCGGGCAACAAAGCCGTGAACTACAGCTTGAGTTTCCACTCCCCCGAGTGAGCCTGCGTATGCACCGGGTGTCGGCGGCGTTTTATTGACTGCACCGACGCGCCACCAAACCGGCGGCGATAAAGAAATAACTGTTCAGATTTTATCCAATTCAGCCTTTATCCAGTCATCGAGAGCGGGTATCATGCCAACCCTTTTTCGAACTCTCATGATCCGGCCCCACAACAGGGAAGTCCTATGTCGGCGGTACGCATCGGCCCATACACATTGCAGAACGGCTTGGTCCTGGCCCCGATGGCGGGTGTGACCGACCAGCCCTTTCGTCAGTTGTGCAAGCGCCTTGGCGCAGGGCTAGTAGTCTCCGAAATGGTGACCAGCGACATGAGTTTGTGGAACACCCGCAAATCGCGGATGCGCATGATCCATGAAGGTGATCCCGAGCCCCGCTCGGTGCAGATCGCCGGGGGGGATGCGCAGATGCTGGCGGAGGCGGCCCGGGCGAACGTCGAGTTCGGGGCGCAGATCATTGATATCAACATGGGTTGCCCGGCAAAAAAGGTCTGCAACAAGGCCGCCGGTTCCGCCCTGTTGAAGGATGAGCAGTTGGTGGACGAGATCCTGCGGGCCGTGGTGGCCGCAGTGGATGTGCCGGTCACCCTGAAGATCCGCACCGGTTGGGACCGGGAGAACAAGAATGGCCTGACGGTGGCGAAAATCGCCGAGCAGGCGGGCATTACAGCGCTGGCAGTGCATGGCCGCACCCGCGCCGACCTGTACACCGGCGAGGCCGAGTACGACACCATCGCCGCGATCAAGCAGGCGGTGTCGATTCCGGTCTTCGCCAATGGCGACATCGATTCAGCCGACAAAGCCCGGCGTGTCTTGCACGCCACCGGCGCCGACGGCCTGTTGATTGGCCGGGCCGCCCAGGGGCGGCCGTGGATTTTTCGTGAGATCGAGCACTTTCTGCGTACCGGCGACACGTTGCCGGCACCGGAGCTGATCGAGGTGGAACGTATTCTGCTTGAGCATCTGGCCGCCCTGCACGCCTTCTACGGAGACGTGATGGGAGTACGCATTGCTCGCAAGCATGTGGGCTGGTATCTCGCAACCCTGCCGGGCGCCAGGGAGTTCCGCGCCCACTTCAATCGTTTGGAAGACAGGGAAGCACAGTGCGCAAACGTTCGTGAGTTCTTCGCCGAACGTCACAAGAGCCAAGGGGTGGCCGCATGACGATGATGACCGAGACTTTAGTGAGTGGAACAACACCCGTGAGCGACAACGTCAATTTGAAACAGCACCTCAACACGCCGAGCGAAGAAGGCCAGACCCTTCGCGGGAGTGTCGAAAAGGCGCTGCACAATTATTTCGCCCACCTTGAGGGCGCTCAAGTCACGGACGTGTATAACCTCGTGCTCTCCGAAGTCGAGGCCCCCCTGCTCGAAAGCGTGATGAATTACGTCAAGGGCAACCAGACCAAGGCCAGTGAGCTGCTCGGGCTCAACCGTGGCACGCTGCGCAAAAAACTCAAGCAGTACGATTTGCTGTAAGCATTCAATCAAACCAGAAAGGCGCCCGCGTAAAACCGGTCGCCTTTTTTGCTGACCCCTTTGCTTTTGATGGAAATTGAAATGACCGACCAGACTACCCGCCTGCCGATCCGCCGTGCCTTGATCAGCGTCTCCGACAAGACCGGGATCCTTGAATTTGCCCGGGAGCTTGCAGCCCTGGGCGTGGAAATCCTTTCCACCGGCGGGACCTTCAAACTGCTGCAGGACAACGGCGTGGCCGCGGTGGAAGTGGCGGACTACACCGGTTTCGCAGAGATGATGGACGGTCGGGTCAAGACCCTGCACCCCAAAATCCACGGCGGCATCCTGGGCCGTCGCGGCACCGACGACGCGATCATGAGCGAACACGGCATCAAGCCGATCGACCTGGTGGCCGTCAACCTGTACCCGTTCGAAGCCACCATCAACAAACCGGGCTGCGACCTGCCGACCGCCATCGAAAACATCGACATCGGCGGCCCGACCATGGTCCGCTCGGCGGCCAAGAACCACAAAGACGTGGCCATCGTGGTCAACGCCAGCGACTACGCCCAGGTACTCGAAAGCCTCAAAGCCGGTGGCCTGACCTACGCCCAGCGCTTTGACCTGATGCTCAAGGCGTTTGAGCACACCGCAGCCTACGACGGCATGATCGCCAACTACATGGGCACCGTGAACCAGGCCGCCGACACCCTGAGCACCGAAGGCCGCAGCCAGTTCCCGCGCACCTTCAACAGCCAGTTCATCAAGGCCCAAGAGATGCGCTACGGCGAGAACCCGCACCAGAGCGCGGCGTTCTACGTGGAAGCCAAACCTGCCGAAGCCGGCATCGCCACCGCGACCCAACTGCAAGGCAAGGAGCTGTCGTACAACAACGTGGCCGACACCGACGCCGCGCTGGAATGCGTCAAGAGCTTCGTCAAGCCCGCCTGTGTGATCGTCAAGCACGCCAACCCGTGCGGCGTGGCCGTGAGCCCCGACGCTGAAGGCGGTATCCGCCAGGCGTACGAGCTGGCCTACGCCACCGACACCGAGTCGGCCTTTGGCGGCATCATCGCGTTCAACCGCGAGCTGGACGCCGACACCGCAAAAGCCATCGTCGAGCGTCAGTTCGTCGAAGTGATCATCGCCCCCAGCGTGAGCGAAGAAGCACGCGCGGTGGTGGCCGCCAAAGCCAACGTGCGCCTGCTGGCGTGCGGCGAGTGGTCGGCCGAGCGCGCCGCTGCCTGGGACTACAAGCGTGTCACCGGCGGCTTGCTGGTACAGAGCCGCGACATCGGCATGATCGGTGTCGACGACTTGAAAGTCGTAACCCGACGCGCGCCCACCGAACAGGAAATCCACGACCTGATCTTTGCCTGGAAAGTGGCCAAGTACGTCAAGTCCAACGCCATCGTCTACGCCAAGAACCGCCAGACCATCGGTGTGGGCGCAGGCCAGATGAGCCGCGTGAACTCGGCGCGTATCGCCGCGATCAAGGCCGAACACGCCGGCCTGCAAGTGCAGGGTTCGGTGATGGCCTCGGACGCGTTCTTCCCGTTCCGCGACGGCCTGGACAATGCGGCCAAGGCGGGCGTGACCGCCGTGATTCAACCCGGCGGCTCGATGCGCGACGCTGAAGTGATCGCCGCAGCGGACGAAGCCGGCATCGCCATGGTCTTCACCGGCATGCGCCACTTCCGTCACTGATCCACCCCGATGAGCGTTCCCACGCCAGGCGCGGGAACGCTCAACGCCTACAGAATCGAGGTTTTGAAATGAATGTTTTGATCATTGGCAGCGGTGGCCGTGAACACGCCCTGGCCTGGAAAGTCGCCCAGGACCCGCGTGTCCAGAAAGTCTTTGTTGCACCCGGCAACGCCGGTACGGCCATTGAAGCCAAGTGCGAAAACGTCGCCATCGACGTGCTGGCGCTGGAGCAACTGGCCGACTTCGCCGAGAAAAACGTCGCGCTGACCATCGTCGGCCCTGAAGTACCGCTGGTCGCAGGCGTTGTGGACCTGTTCCGCAGCCGTGGCCTGGACTGCTTCGGCCCCACCGCCGGTGCCGCGCAGCTGGAAGGCTCCAAAGCCTTCACCAAGGATTTCCTGGCGCGCCACAAGATCCCGACCGCCGACTACCAGAACTTCACCGAGATCGAGCCAGCCCTGGCTTACCTGCGTGAAAAAGGCGCGCCTATCGTCATCAAGGCCGACGGCCTGGCGGCCGGTAAAGGCGTGATCGTCGCCATGACCCTGCAAGAAGCCGAAGACGCGGTGCGCGACATGCTCGCCGGCAACGCCTTTGGTGACGCCGGTTCGCGCGTGGTGATCGAAGAGTTCCTGGACGGCGAAGAAGCCAGCTTTATCGTGATGGTCGACGGCAAGAACGTCTTGCCGATGGCCACCAGCCAGGACCACAAACGCGTCGGCGACGGCGACACCGGCCCCAACACCGGCGGCATGGGCGCCTACTCCCCGGCCCCGGTGGTCACCAGCGACGTGCACCAGCGCGTAATGGACCTGGTGATCTGGCCGACCGTGCGCGGCATGGCCGACGAAGGCAATGTGTACACCGGCTTCCTGTACGCAGGCCTGATGATCGACAAGGCCGGCAACCCGAAAGTCATCGAGTTCAACTGCCGCTTTGGCGACCCGGAAACCCAACCGGTGATGCTGCGCCTGCAATCGAGCCTGGTGCTGCTGGTGGAAGCCGCCCTGGCCCAGGCGCTGGACAAGGTTGAAGCGCAGTGGGACCCACGCCCCAGCGTCGGTGTGGTGCTGGCCGCAGGCGGCTACCCGGCCGACTACGCCAAGGGCGATGTGATTGAAGGTCTGGACGCGGCTGCTACGCTTGCAGGCAAAGTGTTCCACGCGGGCACTGCGCTCAAGGACGGCAAGGTCGTCACCGCAGGCGGTCGTGTGCTGTGTGCCACCGCCCTGGGCGAAAGCGTCGATGCGGCCCAGCAACAGGCTTACGCACTGGCCGCGAAGATCGACTGGCAAGGCAGCTTCTACCGCAAGGACATTGGCTACCGCGCCATTGCCCGTGAGCGTGGCGAGAGCCAGTAAGCAGCTATCCGTTCGGTCAGGCCGGGGCCCTTTGCCCTTGCCGGACCGATGCGGGCCCGCGCATAGTTACCCCCATGCAACTACCTACGAAGGGATTTCGCCGTGCGCTGGCTCAGGATCGCCATAGGTTTAACCGTCACTCTGCTGACCCTGCTGTGCCTGTTTCCGGCCCAGGCTGCCGCCCAAGGCAGCGGCTGGAGCGTCTTGTTTGATGAACAGGCCGACCTGCAACTGAGCGATATCCGCTCGTCTCGCTACATCAATCAATTCAGCCCCGTCGAACTCGACCAGATCACCGCTGCCGAACCGGACGGTGCCTTGTGGGTGCGCTTTCGCCTGCAACCGGGCAAGCACGAACAAGTGCTGCGCGTCTTCGCCCCGGACCTGTCACACCTCAATCTGTATGTGCTCGACGGCGACACCCTGGTAGACCAACTGGCCACCGGCACCCGCCAGCCCCAGGCCGAGCGCCCGCTGCCCAGCAGCGACTTCATGCTGCCGATGCCCCAGAGCCAGAAGCCGCTCGACGTTTACCTGCGCCTGGTGTCCGAACACGAGCTGCGCCCCTACATCACCCTGGAACCCGCCCTGCTCGCGGCCGCCAACCAGAACCAGACCCTGATCTACGGGCTGCTGTTCGGGTGCCTGGCGATGCTGATCCTGCACAACCTGACCCGCTACGCCTATCACCGCTCACGCAGCTGCCTGTGGCTGGCCGCCTGCGAAATCCTGCTGATGCTCAGCCTGGCGCTGCTGCTCAACCTGATGGGGCCGTGGCTGCCGAACTGGCACGCCATCCAGACCCCGGGCGCTTACCTCGCCCTGCTGCTGACGGCGCCGTGCGGGCTGATGTTTGCCTACCGCTTCTTTGCGCCGCTGGGCCCGCACCCGCTCAACAAGCTGCTGATGGCCGACATCCTGCTGATCGTGCTGTCGGGCCTGTTGCTGTTGTTCGTCAACACGCTGCCGCTGAACATCATCACCTACGCGCTGGTGGCGCTGGCCGGGCTGAGCATGCTGTTCGTCTCCGCCTACCACTGGCAGAAGGGCTATCGCCCGGCGCGGCTGTTCATGCTGGCGATGGTGGTGTTCAACATCGGCACGCTGATTATCCTGCCCGCCCTGCTGGGCCTCACCTTGCTGGCGCCGCAAGGCCTGATCGTGACCCTGCTGGGGTTTATCTGCATCAGCGGCCTGCTGATGAGCCTGGCGCTGGGCGAGCGTCAGCGCTCGATCACCGAAGACCACTTCAGCCTGAGCCGCGACTTGGCCGCCAGCAACGCCGAAATCGCCGCCAAGGCCGAGTTCCTGGCCAAGATCAGCCACGAGATCCGCACGCCCATGAACGGCGTACTGGGCATGACCGAGTTGCTGCTGGGCACGCCGCTGTCGGTCAAGCAGCGTGACTACGTGCAAACCATCCACAGCGCCGGCAACGAACTGCTGACGCTGATCAACGAGATCCTCGACATCTCCAAGCTCGAGTCGGGCCAGATCGAGCTGGACGACGTGCAGTTCGACCTCAATGCCTTGATCGAAGACTGCCTGAGTATCTTCCGCGCCAAGGCCGAGCAGCAGAACGTCGAGCTGATCAGCTTTATCCAGCCCCAGGTGCCCCGCGTCATCAGCGGCGACCCGACCCGCCTGCGCCAGGCGCTGTTGAGCCTGTTGGAAAACGCCCTGCAAAAGACCGATGAAGGCGAAGTGCTGATCGTGGTGTCGCTGGACGAGCGCAGCAGCAAGCCACGCCTGCGCATCGCCGTGCAGGACAGCGGCCTGCCCATGGAGCCTGCCGAACGCGAGGCGCTGTTGCACAGCGAACTGCACGGCAAGAACTTCCTCTCGGCCACCCGCCTGAGCGGGCACCTGGGCCTGGTCATCGCCCGCCAGCTCATCTTGTTGATGAACGGCGATTTCGGCATCAAGAGCGGCACCCATCAGGGCAGCACGCTGTGGCTGACCCTACCGCTGGACCCGGAACGCCTGGAACACCCCACCTCCGACCTCGACGGCCCGCTCAAGGGCGCCCGCGTACTAGTGGTGGACGACAACGACACCTGCCGCAAAGTGCTGGTGCAGCAATGCACCGCCTGGGGCCTGAACGTCAGCGCCGTGCCGTCGGGCAAGGAGGCGCTGGCGCTGCTGCGCACCAAGGCCCACCTGCGTGACTATTTTGACGTGGTGCTGCTGGACCAGAACATGCCCGGCATGACCGGCATGCAGCTCGCCGCCAAGATCAAGGAAGACCCGAGCCTGAACCACGACATCCTGCTGGTCATGCTCACCGGCATCAGCAATGCGCCCAGCAAGATCATCGCGCGCAACTGCGGGATCAAACGCATCCTGGCCAAACCGGTGGCGGGCTACACGCTCAAGACCACCCTGGCCGACGAGCTGACCCAACGCAGCAAGGGCGCAGCCCCCCAGCGCCAACCGGCCATCACTGCACCGGCGGCAGTGGCCGTGCCCAATGACTTCCGCATCCTGGTGGCCGAAGACAACAGCATCTCCACCAAGGTGATTCGCGGCATGCTCGGCAAGCTCAACCTGCAACCGGACACCGCCAGCAATGGCGAGGAAGCCTTGCAGGCCATGAAGGCCCAGCGCTACGACCTGGTGTTGATGGACTGCGAAATGCCGATCCTCGATGGCTTTTCCGCCACCCAGCAACTGCGTGCGTGGGAGGTGAGCAACCAGCGTATTCGCACCCCGGTGGTGGCCCTCACCGCGCACATCCTCTCCGAGCACAAGGAGCGCGCACGCCAGGCCGGGATGGACGGGCACATGGCCAAGCCGGTGGAACTGTCGCAACTGCGCGAACTGGTGGAGTTCTGGGTGGCGCAGCGCGAACAAAAGGCCGAGCAACTGCCCACGTCCTGATACGCCCCGGTGGTGAGGGGGTGATAGACTCGCCCGGCCCCCTTCTACCGCGAGCCCCTGCCATGCTCCACGTGTTGTTCAGCGTTTATCTGAAAATGCTGGTGCTCTACAGCCCCTTCTTTGTCGTCTCGTGCTTCATCAGCCTCACCCGCGGCTATTCCAGCAAGGAACGGCGGCGCCTGGCCTGGAAGGTGGCGTTGGCCACACTGGTGTCGAGCGTGCTGCTCTACCTGTTCGGCCGGGTGATCTTCAGTGTGTTCGGCATCACTGTAGACGCCTTTCGCATCGGGGCTGGCAGCGTGCTGTTCATCTCGGCACTGGGCATGGCCCAGGGCAAGTCGGCGGTGCAGACCGACAACGTGCAGCAAGATGTGACCATCGTCCCATTGACCATCCCCCTTACCGTCGGCCCCGGCACCATCGGTGCGCTGCTGGTGATGGGCGTGAGCCAGCCGCACTGGGACGACAAGCTCACCGCCATTTTCAGCATCGCCCTGGCCAGCCTCACGGTGGGTGTGTTGCTGTACCTGTCCAACCGCATCGAACGCTTGTTGGGCGACCAGGGTTTGCAAATTGTCAGCCGCCTGATGGGCCTGTTCGTGTGCGCGCTGGCCGCGCAGATCATCTTTACCGGCGTGCGCGGCTACCTGGTGCCCTAAATACGGTATTGGGCGATGGCCACCTGCACCTTGTCGCCTGCGCTTTCGCGCATCAGCTGCAGGGTTTTCTCATTGACCAGCGCGGTGTTGAGCGTCAGGTACGTGCAGCCGCTGAAGGCCTCGAACGACGAGCTGTCCCACTCGATAAACGGGATGCCCAGCTGCTTGCTCACGCCGTGGGCGCTGTAGATCACCAGCACCATGGTGACTTCGCCCGCGCTCTCGGAACAGGACGCCAGGCCAAAGTCGCCGCCGTCGCGCACCGTGGTCGTGCGCTTGAACAGATCGAACGATGACGGCTGCTGCTTCATCGCCTCCAACGCATCCGCCGCCAGCTTTGGCAGCGTCGCCAGCAGCGGGCCCGACAGCGACGTGGAGGCCAGCGTGCTGGCGATCAGGTTCAAGGCCGACACCTGCACCGTCAGGCCCTTGCGCGAGGTCGACACCCGTTCGAAACAGCTGCGCACCGCCAGCCAGCCCAGGCTGGTCATGACCTTGATGAATTCGTCGTACCAGGCCTCGCTGCCCCGGCGAATGTTCAGCACATCGCTGACGTAGCTGCTGGCCAGCAGATAGCTTTTGCGCGTGTACTCCCGGTTCAGCCCCGACACGCCCTCCACAAACGAGATGACGCCGTTGTTGACCACCGCCGCATTGAACCCCTCGTTCACCTCTTGCGGCACCGACGGCCCGGCAACCGAGGCGCCCGGCAATGCGTAGGCGGCGATCAGTTTCTTGCGTTTGGCACTGTTGGTTCTTCTGTGATGTCGCTCCATTGGTTTTTCTCCACAAGCACCCCACATGGGGCGTGCCCTCACCTTAGTCCCGCAACCGGCGGGCTTTCCACGTGACAAACATGTGTGGGGCCGCCGGCAAAAAACCAGCGTGCCCGCCAAAACCGTGGCGTGTACGCCGGCCTTCCGGATTTCTTCGCGGGCAAACGAAAAAGCCCCGAGCCACAGCGGGCAATCACCTGCTGTCACTCGGAGCTTTCGTGCAACGGTCACGGGCGTTTTCAGGACGCCGGTTTTTCTGCGTACCAACGCGGCGTGTACACCCACTCACCGCCCCCGGCGCGCGGGAACACGCAGGTGGTGGACGAGCCGATCAGCACCATGGTGCGCATGTCCACTTGCTCCGGCGTGAGTTCGCCAAGGGTGGTCACGCGCAAGGTCTGGCCCGGGCGGCCAATGTCACGGCCCAGCACCACGGGCGTCTGGGCGGTGCGGTGCTGCGCGACAATCTCCAGCGCCCGCCCCAACTGCCAGGGCCGCGCCCGGGAAATGGGGTTGTAGAACGCCAGCGCCAGGTCGGCCTGGGCGGCGAGGTCCAGGCGTTTTTCGATGATGGCCCAGGGCTTGAGGTTGTCGGACAGCGACATCACGCAGAAGTCATGCCCCAACGGCGCGCCCGCTTGCGCGGCGGTGGCCAGGGAGGCCGACACGCCCGGCAAAATTTCCAGGTCGATTTGGTGCCACGCGGGGTCGCTGGACGCGTGCAGCGCTTCCATCACCGCCGCCGCCATGGCAAACACACCCGGGTCGCCCGACGACACCACCACCACCGAGCGCCCCTGCACCGCCAGTTCAAAGGCGTGGCGGGCGCGCTGCATTTCTTCGCGGTTGTCGGTGCAGTGCTGCACTTGGTCGTCGCGAAACGGCCCGGCCATGCGCACGTAGGTTTCGTAGCCCAGCACATCGGTGCAGCGGGCCAACTCGGCCTTGACCGCGGGCACCATCAACTCGGCGGCGCCGGGGCCCAGGCCGATCACGGCCAGGCGCCCGCGTGCACGGCCGATCTGCGGCGGGTCCAGCGGTTGCGCCGCCACGCTGAGGGTGATGTCTTCAGACAACGCCAAAGCATCGAAACGCAGCGGCACCCCCAGCGCCAGCGCCGCTTCGTGCAGCGACGGCGCGGCCATTTCGGCCTCGCTGGCCAACAGGCACGCCAGCGATTGCGCGGCCAGGCCCGCCCGCGCCAGCGCCGCCTGAACGCGCGACGCTAACTGCGGGCCGGGTTTGCAGGTGGCCAGTATGTTTTTTGGGTAGATCAGCAGTTCGTGGGCCGCCGGGGCGCGCTGCGTGTGGCCCACGTGAATGGCAAGCCGCGCCTGTGGGTCCTGCGCCAGTTCGGCGCCCTCCAGCCACGGCGCCGCGCCTTCGATGCGCACGCGTTCACCGGCCAGCAGGTCGGAAACAAACCGCTTGCCCAGTTCCAGGTCGGCCAGTTCATAGCCGCTGGGCGGGTTGAGCAGGCAGGTGCCAAAGCGCAGCTCGCCACTGGTGGTAATCGCCGCCGCCACACCCAAGGCCGCGGCGATCTCACGGGCAAACACATTCACCCCGCCCAGCCCGCCCAGCAGCGGCACCACGGCGCTGCCGTCCTCGGCCACCGCCAGCACGGCGGGCTCTTCGCCTTTTTCCAGCAACAAGGGCGCCAGCGTACGGATCACAATCCCGGCGGCGCACAGCGCGATGAGCGGCGTGCCCTGTTGGTACAACTGGCGCAGGGTGGCGCCGAATTCGCTGTAGGCCTCATCGGCCCCCTCCACCCGCCCGGCCAGGCCGTAGACCCGGGCCCCGTCATACACCGCTTGAATCTTGCGGGCCGTGGCCAAACTGCCCTGGCCCAGAATCACAATCGCAGGCACGTTCATCAGCCTTGCCACCTTTCACCGGGAACGATGATCAACGAGAAGTACGGCGAAGAGGTCGGATCGACCTCATCCAGTGCGACGATTTTCTGGTTGGCCATGGTCGCGCGCTCCACGTAAAGCGCCCGCGAGGCCAGCCCCAATTCTTGCAGCACCTGGCGCACCTTGATGAAGTTGCGGCCCAGTTTCATGATCACCGCCGCGTCGGCATCCGCCAGGCGCCGCTTGAGTTCCTCATGCGGCAACACGCCCGACAGCACCGACAAGCTCTGGTTGCGGTACACCAGCGGCGCGCCCAGCACCGAAGCGCCGCCGAGCATCGAGCACACGCCCGGGATCACCTGGGCGTCGTAACGCTCGGCCAGGCGGTCGTGCAAATACATGTAGGAGCCGTAGAAGAACGGATCGCCTTCGCAGATCACCGCCACGTCTCGGCCCGCGTCCAGGTGCGCCGCCACCTCCACACTGGCGCTGTCGTAGAAGTCGCTGATGACTTGCTCGTAGGACAGCGGCGCGGGCAGCGCTTCGGTGGTCACCGGGTACACCAGCGGCATCAGGGTCTGCGCGGGCACCAGGTGGTCTTCGATGATGCCAAAGGCGTTGCCTTTTTTGCCCTTGGCCACGAAGTACGCCACCACGGGCGACTCACGCAGCAGGCGCAGGGCCTTGAGGGTGATCAGTTCCGGGTCGCCGGGGCCCACGCCCAGGCCGATCAAACGTCCGCGTGCCGGCATTATTCGACCTCCGTGGCCAGGGCGTTGACGGCCGCTGCGGCCATCGCGCTACCGCCCAGGCGGCCTTGCATGATCACAAACGGCACGCCCCGGCTGTCGGCGGCGAGCATGGCCTTGGACTCGGCCGCGCCGACAAAGCCCACCGGGAAACCCAGGATCAGCGCAGGCTTGGGCGCCCCCGCGTCGAGCATTTCCAGCAGGTAGAACAACGCGGTCGGCGCGTTGCCGATCACCACCACGCTGCCCGCCAGGTGCGGGCGCCACAGCTCCAGCGCAGCGGCGGAGCGGGTGTTGCCTAGCTCACGCGCAAGCGCGGGCACGCTGTCGTCACGCAGGGTGCAGATCACCTCGTTATTGGCGGGCAGGCGGGCACGGGTCACGCCTTCGGACACCATGCGCGCATCGCACAAGATCGGCGCCCCGGCGGCCAGCGCATCGCGCCCGGCCTTGCCCGCGCCTGCGGAAAATTGCAGGCCGTCGATGGCCTCCACCATGCCGCACGCGTGGATCACCCGCACCGCGAGTTTTTCAAGGTCGGCCGGGATGCGCTCAAGGTTGGCTTCCGCGCGAATGATGGCGAAGGAGTTACGGTAGATCTCCTGGCCGTCGCGGATGTAATCAATCATCGGTGTTGCTCCGTGGGCCAGCGCTCAACACGGCGCCGGCCGCTTCAATGGAAAGAGTGCGCGCGTGCAGGCGGCCGAAGCCCGGGTGGCCTGCCTCGCGAAAATAAAGGTCGTAGTGGCCGGGGCTCACCGCCAGCAGCGTGACCGGCGCGGTGTGGGCCGCCGCGCACGAGCGCGAACAGCCAGACAGGTGCACCGGGGGCACGGGGTGCAGGGCCGCCAATTGCAGGGCGTCGGCCTTGGTGTCGGCCAGGGCCTTGGCGCAGCCGCTGGAACCGGTGCAGGCCACAAGGCGCGCCAGGGGCTGATCGACCGAGCAGAGAAAACCCAGTTGCGCCAGGCCCTGGCTCACCGGGTGGGCGTCGCGCACATCAGGCACCAGCAGGCCCTGCCACGGGGTGAACCGCAAGGTGCCATCGCCGTGCTCGCGGGCAAGCCGGGCGGCGCCCTCGAGCATGTCGGCATCGAGCCGCCCCAGGGGCGCGACGGCCCCCACATAAACCCGGCCTGGCTGGCGCTGTGGATAAGCGCCCAGGTGCAGCGGCGCAGGAGTTTTGCGGCGACAAAAGCCAGTGGCAGGCTTTAACGGCAGCTTCAGCCCCGCCAAAAACGTCGCCACAGGCGTTTCGGCCAACAAGTGGCGCATGCGGGTGTGCGCGGGCGTGGCAAGGTCCAGGAAGCGTTCCAGCACCGCCACCACCAGCCCATGGCCTTGCGCGAGCGGGACGGCCGCCAAGGGCACATCCAGCCCCGGACAGCCCGCCAGGCCAAACGCCCACCAGGTTTCACCGCGCGCTTCAAAAACCGACAGCCACAGGTCATGGTGATGTTCGAGCATCGCCAGGGCTTCGCCGCCGTCCAGTTGCACGGCGAACTTGGCCGACAGCTCGTGAAAACGCGGGTGGGTTTGCAGGGTGTGCAGGATCTGCCCGGCCAGCGGGCGGGTGTCCAGCAGCATCTGGCGGTCGATCCCCGCGCCGGGGCTGAGCATCAGGTTGCGCACATCGTCGCCGCCTGCGGTGCTCGGGCCAAGGCCTGCGGCCAGCAGGGTGGCGACCAAGGCGTCGTGCTCGGCGCCGATGCAGCGGATCTGCAGGTTGGCGCGGTTGGTCGCCTCAATCACGCCGCCCGCATAGGCCCGGGCGGCGTGCGCCACGGCCAGCGCCTGCTCGCTGTGCAGGGCGCCGCCTGCCAGTTTGATCCGGCAAATGCCGCCGTCCAGCGCCTGGACAATGCGCAACAACCCCGGACAACCGGAGGGGCGCAGCGCAGGGGTGGGGGGCAGTGGTTTCACGGGGCTTCCGGTTGGCGGGTCAAGGCGCGGTATTATGCCTGCTTTGTCCGACGGCATGAAAAGCCTGCCGGTCGGATGTCGTTCAAGGAATTCATATGTCGCCCTGGCTGACGGTAGTAGGCATCGGTGAAGACGGCTTCAAGGGGCTGGGCAAAAACGCCCGGCATGCCCTGTTGCGTGCCACGCGGATTATAGGCGCCAGCCGCCAGCTGGACCTGTTGCCGGTGTGCATTCGCGGCGAGCGGCAGGTGTGGCCCAGCCCGTTTTCGCTGGAACCGGTGCTGGCGCGGCGCGGCGAGCCGGTGTGCGTGCTGGCCAGCGGCGACCCGATGTTTTACGGCGTGGGCGCCAGCCTGGCGCGGCAGGTGGCGGCCGATGAGCTGTTGATTGTGCCGGCGCCGTCGTCGGTGTCCCTGGCCGCTGCTCGCCTGGGCTGGGCGTTGCAGGACGTGGTGACCTTGTCGGTGGTCGCCCGCCCGCTGGCCGCGCTGAACGCCCACCTGGCCAGCGGCGTGCGCGTGCTGGTGCTGAGCAATGACGGCCAGAGCCCGGCGGCGCTGGCCGCGCTGTTGCAAGCGAGCGGGTTTGGCCCGAGCCGCCTGAGTGTGTTCGAGCACCTGGGCGGCGCCGACGAACGGCGCATCGACGGCACCGCGCAGGGCTGGCAAGACGTGCCGGTGGCCGCCCTGAACCTGGTGGCTATCGACTGCGTGGCCGAGGCCAGCACACCGCGCCTGTCCCGCCTCGCCGGGCTGCCAGACACGGCCTTCCGGCACGACGGCCAGTTGACCAAGCGCGACGTGCGCGCCATGACCCTCGCCCGCCTGGCCCCGCTGCCCGGCGAACTGCTGTGGGACGTGGGCGCGGGCAGCGGCTCCATCGGCATCGAATGGATGCGCGCGCACCCCAGCTGCCGCGCCCTGGCGATCGAGGCCGACGCGGGCCGCCAAGGCCTGATCGAACACAACCGCGACGCCCTTGGCGTGCCCGGCCTGCAACTGATACGCGGCGCAGCGCCCCAGGCCTTGGCAGGCCTGGAAGCCCCCGACGCGATCTTTATCGGCGGCGGCGTGACCCGGGAGGGCGTGCTCCAGACTTGCTGGCAGCACCTGCGCCCCGGCGGACGGTTGGTGGCAAACGCGGTGACCCTGCAAAGCGAAATGGCCCTGATGGCCTGGCGCGAACAACACGGCGGCGAGCTGACGCGCCTGCATATCGCCCAGGCGCAGCCCTTGGGCACGTTCGACACCTGGCGCCAGGCGTTGCCTATCACCCTGCTGGACGTGGTCAAGCCGTCATGAACCGTATCTTGCTGCTGGGCGGTGTGACCGAAGCCCTGGCCATCGCCCGCACCTTGGGGCCCGAGCATTTCTACAGCCTGGCCGGTGTGGGCCGCGTGCCCACCGACCTGCCCTGCCAGGTGCGCGTGGGCGGTTACGGCGGCGTGGACGGCTTGGCGCAGTACCTGCGCGAGCACGGTATCGGCCTGGTGCTGGACGCCACGCACCCCTACGCCGCGCAGATCAGCCACAACGCCGCCCATGCCGCCCGAGCCTGCGGCGTGCCGTGCTGGGCCTTGCGTCGCCCGGCGTGGCAGCCACAGCCGGGGGATGACTGGCGCGAAGTGGCCGACTGGGCCGAACTGACCCGGGCCCTCAAACCGTTCAAACGCCCGCTGTTCACCTTGGGCCGTGAGCCCTTGCAGCACCTGGATGAAATCCCGGCCGGGCAGTTCTGGACGTTACGGGCACTGGACGCGTACCCGGGCAATGAGCGCTGCGAAGTGATCGGCGCCCGGGGGCCGTTTCTGCTCGAAGAAGAGCGGGCGTTGTTTGAACGACGCCAGGTCGATGTGCTGATCAGCAAAAACAGCGGCAGCCAGGCGACAGAGCCCAAGCTTGAAGTGGCGCGGGAACGGGGGGTGCCGGTGCTGGTGTTGAAACGGCCGGTGCTGGCGCCGGTTGATCGGGCGTTCACCAGCGTGGGCGAGCTGTTGCAGGCACTGCCCTAACCGGGCTGACAAGCCCCCTGATACCTAAAAACTCGTGGGAGGTTTCGCACCAAAAAGCAGGCAACTTCCTGTTTCTCCGTCCACAGGGAGAAGGCGTATTTAATTGCGGCACTATCCGTCCCCGCTCGCCCAAAGGACGGAACGCCCCCCATGCTGGACGCAAACACCACCCACATCACCCTCACCCTCGAGGGCATTTCCACCGACCTGCAAGTGCTCAGTTTCGTTGGGCGCGAAGCCCTCAACCAGCCGTTCTGTTTCGACATCGAACTGGTCAGCTCGCGCC
>NZ_JBSVWN010000020.1:0-86821 GCF_054071325.1 Pseudomonas sp. SDO5215_S409
AAGCGTCTATGGCTCGGCTGTCGAAACATAGTGGCCTACTTCAGACCATCCTTAGCTGTGCCCGGAGGTTTCTTTGAATTTTCGCCAAAATAAAGGGCGGTTGTTTGCCCTGATTATTGCGTTTGGTGTGCTGTTGGTCGTTGGCAATTATGGGTTCAAGGTCATGACGAGTGTTTACAAACAGGATGATGGCAACGGTGTCGTTGTCTATGCCGATGACTACGTGAAAACGGGTCAATGGGTTTTCGACTGCCGTAATTCACGGCTGATCAATCGTAAGCCGCTGCCAGTGCCGTTTGCTGAGCTGGAGACGACCGGTAAACTCACCATTGGTAATGCCTATCTGAAGGAAGAGGATGAACAGCCAGCGCGGGAGGCTCTGCGTGCGATCACGGGTGATCGTGATTGGTATCGTGGTCTTCGTTACCTTTATTCGGGCTTGGATGACTCAAGCGATTTGCGCGCGCACACGTTCGATTTGATTGCTAAATATGCCAATCGGTCTTGGGCGCTGAGGGTTAACCAGTGGATTCGACACGATGGGAAATCCGTCTTCACCGTGACGACGCAGCCGTATGATCCCGCTACCTATGTTGACTACAACCGGGCACTTCAGGATGCATCAACAAGCTGCCCAGTACGGCAGTAATAGAGAGTCAGCGCTCGATTCAACTGCTTGAACTCACAACCCGCCAATAGGCGGGCGTTTACTATCCGGTGATGGGTTTCATCTTCCCGATCAGCTGTTTAGCTGACACTGCCAGTTGCTGCAGTTCTCGACAGTCAGCAACCATCCATTAGCTCTGACGTTCAGCCAGAGACTGCTTCCCGTCACGAAACAGTCGTAAGGTGACTACGACCCCCGGGGCTCATCAAAAGCCCGTATCCCCGAACGTACCCCTACCCCTATAATCCGCTCGCAAGGCACGAATTATATGGAACGCACGAATCTCTCTCGGGGCACCATCTTAAAAAAAGACCTTAAAATCCAAGGTCTTTTTTTCGCCCGAAAAAAAGTCGCAAGCGCCGCGCAGAGGAGCCGGAACCGTGGAATTGACGCTGGAAGCTGTGGCACTTTTCGCACTCAAGCTGGTGCACGAAACAGACGATGGCAGCCCGGTATTGCGCGATGACCCGGTGATGGACGGCTACGACCGCGAAGTCTTCGGCCTGCTGGTGCGCCAGGGCGACGTACTCGCCCTGCAGCGCAAAATAGATGAGTGCGTGACGCAGGCGCTGACAGCCCTGGGCGGCCCCACCACCGTCATGGGCCGCGAGCTCCAGCGCTTGGCTGTCGAGGTGCAAAACGCACGAAGCCTTGAGCAGCTTGAACCGGCTGTTGATGCACTCAAGCATTATTTGAAAGCCATTCTTTAGTACGCCGCGCATGGAAACGGGACCGCCTGTGATGAGCCTCCACGGCAACGCCCATTCACAGGTACGCCACTAGAACGGCCTTCTGGTTCTGCTCACCACGCCGTTCAACCCGGCCTGGGTAAACGCAGCGCCAACCTCCCCCCGCCTCTTGGCCCGAATGCGGGCTCAAAAAACTGACTGGGCCAGCAGTCTCTTGCGAGCTCCGCTCTGCATGCACGGTCACAACCTTCACGGCGCTCTCGTTGGCCAACGTCCCTGGAATGTCCACCAGCAGCCGTAACGCGGGAGGTTTGTCTTTTTTGTCAACGATATCAATGCGCTGGGGTTCAGCCACTGATCGCATCAATCCCCCGCCAATCCCCACCAATCCCCCCAATGGGAACCACCCACCGACCTGTAACCACTCACACCTTACCCCGAGCTTTCACCCTCGTGCTTCCCAGGACAGGATACGACCATGACCCCCATTCACTCACTGCCCCGCACCCCGACGATTGACCCGTCGCATTTCCAGCCTTTTTCCCCCTCCGATTCGCAAAACGGCAACGCCGCACCCGCTGGCGGTGGGCATTCGCACGTGTCGTTCAAGTGCGGCGCAGAGGCGTCCCCGGTCAATTTCGGCGGGCCGGGCAATGCCCACCACGCGCCGCAAAGCAGTACACCGGCCGGTGCCAGCGACTCGGCGGACCCGATGGCGCAATTGATGACGCTGATTCAGGAGCTCATGCAGCGTCTGCAAGCCATGTTGCAGGGCAACACGGGGGGCGCGCAGGGCCCTGGCGAGTCCGGCGGCGGGAAGGTCGGGGGGGCAGGTGCAAGTGCAGGCCACTCCGCTGCCAACAAACCCGGCGGCGCGACGGGGGCTCAGTCACCCGGCAAGGTCGACAATGCGCCACCAGTCAATGGCAACTTCAACGAGCACTCACTGGGCAATCAGTTGAGCGTGCAAAAGTCACCGCAGGACAACGTCGGCATGGTCAATGACCCTGAGCGCGGCAATGTGATCAAGGTGGACTTCCAAAAAGGCCTCTACACCGAGCACTCCACCAGCCCGCGGGCCGAGATCAAGGACGGCACCCCGCTCAAAGAAGGCCAACCGTACAGTTTCAAGTTCGGCATGAAGCGTGAGTCCAACAACGACGGCACGTTCTTTCAGGTGCTCGACCACAACAACGCTAAACCCAGCCCGCGCGCCTGGCTGGCCACCAAAGATGGGCAGTACCAGTTGCACCTCAAGACCAGCGACGACAGCAACGCGCCCTCAAAAGTCATCAACATCGGCAAGCCCGGGGATGCGGCGAAAGACGTCGGCAAGTGGGCCGACTTCCAGATCGACTTCAAACGCGGGGTGGGCAACGGTGAAATTACCGTGAGTAAAAACGGCCAAAAGCTGTTCAACGATAAGAACATCTCGACCATGTTCAACACGCACAGCAGCGATTCCTACGCCAAATTTGGTCAATACCGCAACGAAGGCGACCACAAACCGGCAGTTAGCCTGTTTTCCGGGTTCAGCGTGGCAAAGCACTGAGACGCAACCCGGCTTGAAAGGCGCAGGCTCACCGGTACTGGGTGAGCCTGCGCTACGGCGCGCTGAACGTCGCCAGGTACGCCAGCAAATCATCAATCTTTTGCTGATCGCTGATGCCCCAGAAAATCATCCGCGTACCGCTCACCACCTTCTTTGGCGCCTCGATGTACGCGGCCAGGGTTTCACGGGTCCAGGTCACGCCGGAGTTTTTCATCGCGTCCGAATACTGATAATTCTCGGACGTCCCCGCGGGCCTGCCGATGATGCCGTTGAGCTGCGGCCCAAAACCCGGCCGGGCGTTTTCGCCGATGCTGTGGCACCCGCCACAGGTCTTGGTGAACAACTGGCCACCGGCCTGCGCATCACCCGCCGCCAGTGCGGGGGCGGCATTAAAGATCAGCGCCAGGGTCAATACGGCGATCGGTTTCATACACGCTCTCTGTCCGGCGCAAAACCGAAACCATACTCCTCGCACGCGCCCGCTGCCAGGCGCTCAGCCACACCGGCAACGGACACGCCCCGCCGCGGAAGAAAGCGCGGTTGACGCAGGAATGTTTACAAAATACACATCCAATCGAACCATTTCCTACCGCCCCTACTCCATCTATCTGAACCCTGATGGAGGAGTAGTAATCATGGCTCAGCCATCGATTCTGGTATTGGAAGACGACGAGATCATTCGCGCGTTGATGGTGGACGTACTGCAAGACTTCGGCGCCCTGGTGACGTCGTTTCCCTCAGCCGATGAAGGCATGATTTACCTGGAACGCACGAGCGACCCTGTAGACCTGATTGTCAGTGACATCCAGATGCCCGGCCTGCTCAACGGCTTTGACTTGAGCAAGGTGGTGGCCCACCGCTGGCCGTCGCTGCCGGTGGTGCTGACATCCGGCAACACGGCCATGGCTGCGCAACTGGGCACAAGCGTGCGCTTTTTGCCCAAGCCGTGGAGTAACGAGGGCCTGGTCGAGTGCGTACAGGCCGCATTAACACAAGGTACGTCGATGCCACGATAGCCTCGCGATATCACTTCACGCGAACTTCAGCGCGCCTCCTGCGGTCAATTGTTTCCCATTGGTAATTTTTCTACCCCGGGTCATCCATGGCTGGCAGGCCCCCGTTCGAGTTGACTGAATGCATTCACAGGCCCATGACGTCGGTGCGCCCTCTGTACTTGAAGCACTGCGCTGCGGTACAGCTGAATTACACGTTGCCCTGGAAAAACGCCTGCCGTTTTTCTCTCCGGGCCTGGACGCTGGCAGCTACCGGCGCCTGCTCCAGGCCTACTACGGCTTCTACCACCCACTGGAAACACAGTTGTATGAAAACGGCTTGATCCCTGACGGACTTGACCCAGCGCTGCGTCTGAAAACACCCACTCTGGTGCAGGACCTGCGCGCACTGGGCCTGGATGATCTGGCGATTGCCGCACTGCCCCGCTGCCGGTCGCTGCCGGCACTGGACACACCCGCCGCCTGCCTCGGCACGCTTTATGTGCTGGAGGGCGCGACATTGGGCGGCCAGATCTTGCGCCGGGAAATAGGCCGCACATTGGGCCTGGACGCCCACACCGGCGCTGCGTTTCTGAGCGTATACGGCGCTGAAACCGGCCGGCGCTGGAAAGATTTCCTCGACTACCTGAACGCCGTGCCGCTGCACGCACACGCCAGACAATGGGCCGTGGATGCCGCTCGCTCGACGTTCAGTTGCTTTGAGCAATGGCTCGACAGCCAGGAGGTATTGCTATGAACCCTGAAGACTTCGAAGAACTGCTGGCCAATTGCGCCGACGAACCCATCCGCTTCCCGGGCGCCATCCAGCCCCACGGCGTGTTGATGACACTGGCCGGGGCAGATTTGCAGGTGCAACAAGTGAGCGCGAATGTGGGCGAACTGTTCGGCTCCCCGGTTGAGTCCTGGCTGGGCCAGCCACTCATCCGCTTGCTCGGCGAAGGCCCTGTCAAGGCCATCCAGGCGATGGTGGAACAGGACAATTTCTTTGACGCCGCCCCGCTGTATGTCAGCTTCAACGGCGCCGAATTCGAAGCGCTGCTGCACCGTCATCAGGACGTGCTGGTACTGGAATTCGAGCCCCGCCTCAAGGCATTCACCCCCAAGGTGCTCAACGGCCGCACCAGTGACTTGAGCAAGATGCTGCACCGTTTGCAGTCGGCAAAAACCTTGCAGGCCCTGTACGAAACCAGCGTCAACGAGATCCAGGCCATGACCGGCTACGACCGGGTCCTGATCTACCGCTTTGAAGACGAGGGGCACGGTCAGGTCATCGCCGAAGCGTCTGCCCCGTCGATGGAACTGTTCAACGGGCTGTTCTTCCCCGCGTCCGACATCCCCGAACAAGCCCGGGAGCTGTACCGCACCAATTGGCTGCGCATCATCCCGAACGCGGCCTATGAACCGGTGCCACTGGTCCCCAAGCTGCGTCCCGACACCGGCCAGCCGCTGGACTTGAGCTTTGCCACCCTGCGCAGTGTGTCGCCGATTCACTGCCAGTACATGCAGAACATGGGGGTGCTGTCGTCCATGAGCATTTCCCTGATGAAGGGCGACAAGCTGTGGGGCCTGATCAGTTGCGGCAATCGGCAACCGCTGCAGGTGCCCAACGACCTGCGGATCGCCTGCCAGACCATCGGCCAGGTGCTGTCTTTGCAGATCAGCGCGATGGAAGCGTTGGAGCTAAGCCAGCAGCGCGACGAGAAACTCGACGCCCTGGCGCTGCTCAAACACGCCATGCAGGCCTCCACCGAAAACGTCTTTGACGGCCTGGCGCAGCGCCCGCAATTGCTCATGGAGCTGACCCAGGCTGGCGGTGTGGCAATCATCGAAGACAAGCAACTGCACCGCTACGGCGACTGCCCGGAGCCCGCGCAAATCCGTGCCCTGCACAAATGGTTGCAAGAAGGCGGGCAAGCGGTGTTTGCCAGCCACAACCTGGCCTCGGTGTACCCGCCAGCCGCCGATTATCAACAGGTCGCCAGCGGGCTGTTGGCCATGAGCCTGCCCAAGCCTGTGGATAACGGTGTGTTGTGGTTTCGCCCCGAGGTCAAAGAAAACATCAGCTGGAGCGGCGACCCGAGCAAGCCGCTGAACCTGGAAAAATCCGACACCGGCCTGCGCCTTCGCCCACGCACTTCGTTTGAAATCTGGAAGGTGGAAATGGCCGGCATTTCCACCAAATGGAGCCACGGTGACCGCTTCGCCGCCGATGACCTGCGCCGCTCCGCACTGGAAAACGACCTGGCCCGCCAAGTGCTGCGCGAGCAACAGGCCGTGCGGGCGCGGGACGAACTGGTGGCGGTGGTGTCCCACGATTTGCGCAACCCGATGACCGTCATCTCGATGCTCTGCGGCATGATGCAAAAGGCCTTCAGCTCCGACGGCCCCCACACCTCGCGGCGGATTTCCTCGGCGATCGACACCATGCAACAAGCCGCCGGGCGCATGAACGTGTTACTGGAAGACCTGCTGGACACCTCGAAAATCGAAGCCGGGCGCTACACCGTCAAGCCGGTGCCGCTGGACGTGGGCCAGATTTTCGAAGAGGCCTATTCGCTGCTGGCGCCGCTGGCGATGGAAAAAGGGATCGACCTGTCGTTCAACGCCGAACCCGGGCTGCACATCCAGGCCGACCCCGAGCGGTTGTTTCAGGTGCTGTCGAACCTGATCGGCAACGCCATCAAGTTCACCCCGCGCCAGGGCAATATCGGCATCAGCGCCATGACCAACGGCGAAGAGATCGTGTTTTGCGTGCGCGACTCCGGCGAAGGCATCGCGCCCGATCAACTGCCCCACGTGTTTGACCGCTACTGGACCCAAACGGAAAACAACCCCACCGGCAGCGGCCTGGGGCTGTACATCACCCAGGGGATTGTCCAGGCCCATGGCGGGCGGATCGAGGCGCAGAGCGAATTGGGCCGGGGCAGCGAGTTCCGTTTCACCGTGCCCAAGGCGGCAGAAGAATCGCCCACCTGAGCATCGGTTGCCATAGCGCGGCGGCGGGATAGATTTTCTATCCCACCAGCTGATTTCTTGTGCGTCGCACGCGTGAGCGTCATCCGCGATAGTCACTCCAAGGCCCCGGCAGTCGTCGGGGCAACCCTTGGAGAACACCCATGAAACTGCGCGATAAAGTGGCACTGGTTACCGGCGGCACCTCCGGCATCGGCCTGGAAACCGCTCGCCAATTCGTTGCCGAAGGCGCGAACGTCATCGTCACCGGCCTCAACCCCGAACGCCTGGAGGCCGCCACCCGGGAGCTGGGGCCAAAGGCCCTGGTCATCCGTGCCGACCTACGTAACCCGCACGACCTGGACCGGGTTATGTCGACCATCAGCAGCCGCTACGCCCGTCTAGACGTGTTGTTCGCCAACGCCGGTGCTGGTACTGCGGCGCCGCTGGAGGCGGTGACCCAGGCGCAGATCGACGAGCAGTTTTCGCTGAACTTCAGCGGGGTATTTTTCACCCTGCAAAAAGCTTCGCCGCTGCTGGTCAAGGGCAGCAGCGTGATCCTGACCACCTCGTTTTTGAACCGGGTGGGGGCGCCGGGGATGTCGATTCTGTCGGCAAGCAAGGCCGCCGTGCGCTCATTGGCCCTGACCGTGGGAGCAGAACTGGCGCCGCGCGGGATTCGCGTCAACGCCGTGAGCCCGGGGCCCATCAGCACGCCGTTTCACAGCAAGCTGGGGTTGTCTGAAACCGACCTGTCGGCCGTGGCCGCCAGTATCGAAAGCCAGATACCGCTGGGCCGGTTTGGCGAAGCGGCCGAAGTGGCCCGCACCGTGGTGTTCCTGGCCAGTGACGACTCATCGTTCATGACAGGTTCAGAAGTGATCGTGGACGGCGGCTTGTCGCACTTTTAACCCGCCGCTTCAATGGGCCTGGGTCAACGCCCAGGCCTTGAAGGCTTCGACCGCGGGCGTCGGGGCCACACCCTCGCGCTGCACCAGGTAATACGCCAGCTCACACGGTTGCGCCGCGCCGAACGGCCGCACCAGACGCCCCGCCGCAAGATCCCCCGCTACCAGGCTGCTGCGTCCCAACGCCACGCCATTGCCAGCGATGGCCGCCTGCATCACCGCCGCCGAATCGTTGATCTGCAACCCTCGCCCCGCCGCACTCGCATCATAGCCGACCGCTTGCAACCAGTGTTTCCAGGTAGGAAAAGCACGGCTGTCACGCATGGAAACGTCGTGGATCAGCGGGTGATGTTTAAGCGCATCGATGTCAGTCAACGGATGGGCGCCGGTGAGCAATGACGGGCTGCACACCGGAAAAAACGTCTCGCCCATCAAAAACGTACTGCTCAGCCCCGGCCATTGGCCGCTGCCGAAACGAATCCCCACGTCGATCCGCTGGGCGGTGAAATCCACCAGGCTGCCATTGGTGTCCAGGCGCAACTCGACATGGGGGTGCAATGCCTGGAAAGCCTCGATTCGCGCCAGCAGCCATTTGTCGGCAAACGCGGGCGGCACGGTCACGGTGATACTGGCGGTGTCCCGCGAACGTTTGAGTTTTTCCACCGCCGAGGCCAAAAAATCAAAGCCGGTCTGCAGGTCTGCCAGCACGGCCTGCGCCGCGTCGGTCAACTCCAGCCGGGCCGGCCCCGTACGTGCCCGATGGAAAAGAACCACGCCATGGGTGTCCTCCAGCCCACGCACCAGTTGGCCAATGGCCGCGGGCGTAACATTCAACTCCTGCGCCGCCCCGACATAACTCAAATGCCGCGCGGCGGATTCAAACGCACGCAGGGCGTTGAGGTGGTTGGGTGCTCTCATGGGGATCCGGACCTTGCAGGGTTGGGGTAATGGTTTGACGCAAGGCGTTTATAACGCGCCGATCATCAAGCACTCAACTGATCAATAGCTTGTAAGCCCTCTTCGACCCAAGCCCCCCTATCTAACCGCCAAAGCCCCGTTGTACAGTACCGCCCAGCCACGGAGTATCGGCGATAACTTTCGGCTGGCCCTTGCGCCAGGCCACGCAGGGAGCGCGCCATGAACGATACGTCCGCCACAGAACCGTTGCGCAACGACTTTTCCGACTTCAACGTCGACATGCTCCACGCCATCATGGAGTTGGTCAGCGACGGGATCTGGGACTGGAACGCCAACACCGGCTTTGTCTACCGCAACCCCGGCTGGTACGAGATGCTCGGGTACACGCCGCACTCCCTGGAAAACAGCGTCTTCACCTGGGAAAACGTGATTCACCCCGAGGACTACCCGCAGGTGATGGCATTGTTCGATGCCTACATCAACCGCCGTGCCCCGCACTATCAAGCCGAATATCGCTGCCGCAAACAGGACGGTTCCTACCTGTGGATCGAAGACCGTGGCTACGTCATCGCCCGCAACGAGGACGGGTCGGTGGCCCGCATGCTGGGCGCCCATCGCAGTATTCAGGCGCGCAAGCATTCGATGGAGCGGCTTGAACAGCGTAATCAGTCCCTGGAAGCGCTGGTGGCCGAGCGCACGCGGGAGCTGCGCCGGGTCAATCAACAATTACAGCTGCAACTGGACGAAAACCGCTCGCTGGCCGAGCGCGACGCGTTGACCCGGATCGCCAACCGCTATCGCCTGGAAAAAACCCTGCTGGAAGAATGCGAGCGCGCCCAGCGTTTTCGCGTGCCGCTGTCGTTGATCGCCATGGACGTGGATGACTTCAAGCCGATCAACGACCAACACGGGCATGCCGTCGGCGATCAAACCCTGGTGCGCATCGTGGAATGCCTGGAAGCCTGCCTGCGTCACGATGACCTGCTGGCACGTTGGGGCGGCGACGAGTTCATGGTGATCCTGCCCAAGAGCCCGCTGGACAGCGCCCGGGCATTGGCCGGGCGCATGCGCGATGAACTCAAGGCCATGCCTGCGGTGGGCGACTTCAAGGTCACCCTCAGCCAGGGCGTGGTGGAGCGGCGCCACGACGAGTCGCCCGCCAGCCTGATGGCCAGGGCCGATCAGGCGTTGTACCGCGCCAAGGCGATGGGCAAGGACGCGGTGTCCGAGTAGCGCTCAGCGCACCGGCGGCGCGTATTGGATACCGCCGTCGCTCCACAAGGCATTGAGGCCGCGCTTGATCTTCAGCACGCTGCCCTGGCCGATGTTGCGCTCGAACACTTCGCCGTAGTTGCCCACCTGCTTGACGATCTGCACCACCCAGTCCTTGCGCAGCTTCAGGTCCTTGCCATATTCACCGTCGGCCCCCAGCAGGCGCGCCACGTCGGGACTTTTGCTGGACGCGGCCTGCTCTTCGACGTTTTGCGAGGTGATGCCCATTTCTTCGGCGTTGAGCATGGCAAACAGGGTCCACCTGACGATGCTGAACCACTCATCGTCGCCCTTGCGCACCAACGGGCCCAGGGGCTCCTTGGAGATCACTTCCGGCAGCACGACGAATTCGTCCGGGTGAGCCATTTTGATCCGCTGCGCATACAGGCCCGACTGGTCGGTGGTGAGCACGTCGCAGCGCCCGGCCTCCAGGCCCTTGGCGCTTTCATCGGCGGTGTCAAACGTGATGGGGGTGTATTTGAGGCTGTTGGCGCGGAAATAGTCCGACACGTTCAGTTCGGTGGTGGTGCCGGCCTGGATGCAGACGGTCGCGCCGTCCAGTTGTTTGGCGCTGGTCACGCCAAGCTTGGTGCTCACCAGAAAACCGATGCCGTCGTAGTACGTCACGCCGGTGAACACCAGGCCCATGCCCGCGTCACGGGAGCTGGTCCAGGTGGTGTTGCGCGAAATCAGGTCGATCTCGCCCGACTGCAACGCGGTAAAACGCTCCTTGGCGGTCAGTTGGCTGAACTTCACTTTCGAGGCGTCGCCGAACAGGGCGGCGGCCACCGCGTGGCACACGTCCACGTCGATGCCGGTCATCTTGCCCTTGCTGTCCGGCACACCAAAACCGGGTAACCCGTCGCTGACGCCGCACTGGATAAACCCTTTCTTCTGGATGGCGTCCAGCGTGGCGCCCGCGTGCGCGGTGGCGCTCAAGCCCACGAGGGCGGCGGCGGTGAATGCAGCCAGAATGGATGTCACGTTTTTCATGCGAGGCACTCCCTGTCGATCTTTATTATTCGGCGCTGCCAACCCGCGCCGGTTTATAGTGTTGCCGGCCAGTATCAGCGGTTTTCAAGCTGTGCCACAAACGACGTTTAAGCTTGGGCTCCTTCCGATTTGGAATGAACTGGGCCTTGATAAGGATTGCCCACCCCGTGATCTCCAAACGCCTGACGCCTTCGATGACCGCCCTGCAATGCTTTGAAGCCGCCGCCCGCCACCTGAGTTTCACCCGCGCCGCCCAAGAGCTGCACCTGACCCAAAGTGCGGTGAGCAAGCAGGTGGCGCAGTTGGAAGAAATGCTCTGCCACAACCTGTTCGAGCGCGTGCGCCAGCGTCTGTACCTGTCGCCCGCCGGTGCGCTGTACCTGGAGGAGGTGCGCAAGATCCTCAACCAGGTGGACATTTCCAGCCGCTACATCCTGACCTACGGCGGTGAAACCGAAGTGCTGCGCATCGCCACCCAGCCGACCTTCGGCGACCGCTGGCTGGTGCCCAAACTCAAGGACTTCGCGGCAAAGCATCCCAATATTCACCTGGATGTGCGCAACGCCCTGGAGCCCTTCGACCTGTTGCAGGCCAAGGCGGACATCGCGTTTTTCTTCGGCCAGGGCACGTGGCCAGGGGCTGTGTGCACCGAGCTGTTTCGTGAGGCGGTGGTGCCGGTCTGCGCGCCGGGGTTTGTCGCCAACGGCAGCGATGCCTCGTCCCAACACACCCTGCTGCAATGCACCTCCCGCCCCGAGGCCTGGCACGCCTGGTTTCTGGAGCAGGGCCTGCACTCGCAAAACAGCTACCACGGGCCCCGGTTCGACACGTTTTACATGTGCATCCGTGCGGCGCAATCGGGTTATGGCGTCGCGCTGGTGCCGCACTACCTGGTGGCCGAAGAACTCGCCGGCGGCAGTTTGATGATCCCTTGGGAGTACCGCATGCCCAGCGCGGGCGCGCACTTTATCGCCCATGCCGAACACGCCGGCGAGATCCCCAAAGTGAAGGCGTTCCTTGCCTGGATGGTGGCGTACGTCGCGGCACATCGCGATTTTTAATAATGACCCGGCGACTTTATTTCGTTTGCGGCGGTGTGCGGCGCACGGCTTAGATACGCGCACGCCTCCCCTTTTCGAGCCCAGGTTTTATGCGCCGCCAAACCATCAGCCAGTCGATTTCCACCGTTCACCCCATTCACCTCAGCCACGGCAAAAATGCCGAAGTGTGGGACACCACCGGCAAGCGTTACATCGACTTTGTCGGCGGCATCGGCGTGCTCAACCTGGGCCATTGCCACCCGCAGATCGTCGCGGCGATTCAACACCAGGCGACGCAACTCACCCACTACGCGTTTAACGCCGTACCGCATACGCCCTACCTCGAACTGATGGACCGCCTGACCGCGTTTATTCCAGTGGACTACCCGGTGAGCGGCATGCTCACCAACAGCGGCGCAGAAGCGGCGGAAAACGCCCTGAAGATCGTGCGCGGCGCCACCGGCCGCAGCGCGGTGATTGCCTTTGACGGCGCCTTTCACGGCCGCACCCTGGCCACATTGAACCTCAACGGCAAGGTAGCGCCCTACAAGCAAAAGGTCGGCGTGCTACCAGGCCCCGTGTACCACTTGCCCTACCCCAGCGCTGATAACGGCGTGACGTGCGAGGACGCACTCAAGGCGATGGAGCGCTTGTTCAGCGTAGAAATCGATGTGAATGACGTCGCCTGTTTCATCATCGAACCGGTGCAAGGTGAAGGCGGCTTCCTCGCCCTGGACGTGGCATTCGCCCAGGCCCTGCGCCGTTTCTGCGACGCCCACCAGATCCTGCTGATCGCCGATGAGATCCAGTCCGGCTTTGGCCGCACCGGCCAGCGTTTCGCCTTCTCTCGCCTGGGCATAGAGCCCGACCTGATCCTGCTGGCCAAAAGCATCGCTGGCGGCATGCCGCTGGGCGCGGTGGTGGGCCGCCAGGCACTGCTCGACAACCTGCCCAAGGGCGGGCTGGGCGGCACGTATTCGGGCAACCCTATCGCCTGCGCCGCCGCACTGGCCACGCTGGACCTGATGACCGACGCGCACGTGCACGCCTGGGGCGCGCAGCAGGCAGAAGCCATCACCCGCCGCTACGCCGCCTGGCAAGCGCAATCACTGTCGCCTTTCCTCGGGCGCCTGACCGGCGTGGGCGCCATGCGTGGCCTGGAACTGGCCCACCCCGACGGCACCCCGGCGCCGCAACAATTGACCCAACTGCTGAGCCTGGCCCGCGATGCCGGCTTGCTGCTGATGCCCAGCGGCAAATCGCGGCACATCATTCGGCTGCTGGCCCCGCTGACCATCGAGCCTGCCGTGCTGGAAGAAGGGCTGGACATTCTGCAGGCGTGCCTGGCGCAGTTGACGTGAGTCGGTACGGGCTGCCGAATGCAGGCCGCTCGACCCTCGCCCCCGATTGCATCGATACAATCCCCCCTCATTGATCTACAGTGTCAGAACCTTCGAGCGACACTGCGCCGGCCCCTCTGGATTCAGGAGAACAAGGATGCGTTATTCCCCTTTTGTCGAGCGCATTGGTGGCGACTCGGTCACTGCCTGGGATATTCACTACAACGCCGTGGAGGCCCAGCACCGGGGTGAGGACGTGATCCTGCTGAGTGTGGGCGACCCGGACTTCGCCACCGACCAGGCCATCTGCCAAACCGCCGTGGACGCGCTGCGTGCCGGTGACACCCACTACACCCACGTGCTCGGTCGCCCGGCACTGCGCGAAGCCATCGCCGCCAAGCAAACTCGCCTGCAAGGCAATGCCGTTCACGCCGACAACATTGCCCTGGTGGCCGGCGCGCAAAACGGCCTGTTCGCCACCGCGCTGTGCCTGTTCGGCCACGGTGATGAAGTGCTGGTGCCGGAGCCGATGTACCTCACCTACGAAGCCTGTATCCATGCCACTGGCGCGCGCATCACGACCGTCGAGCAACCGGCGGCCACAGGCTTTCGCCTGACCCGCGCGGCGCTGCAAGCGGCGATCACCAACAAGACCCGTGGCATCGCCCTGGCCACGCCGTGCAACCCCACCGGGAATGTCTACAGCCGTGAAGAGTTGGAGCAGGTGGCCGAGCTTGCGCGTCAACATGACCTGTGGGTGATTTGCGATGAGGTCTACGGGCAGATCACCTATGACCACGCTCACCAGAGCATCGCCTCGCTGCCGGGCATGGCCGAGCGCACCGTGGTGCTCAACAGCCTGTCCAAAAGCCACGCCATGACCGGCTGGCGCGTGGGCTGGGTGGTGGGGCCAACGGCCTTGATCGGCCATCTGGATAACCTGCTGTTGTGCATGATTTATGGCTTGCCGGGGTTTATCCAGGAGGCGGCGATCAAGGCGCTGGAAATGGACGACACGCTGGTCGAGGAGGCACGGGCGGTGTACCGGCGGCGGCGGGACCTGGTGGTGGAAGGCTTGAGCGGCATCGCCGGGCTGGAATGCCGCGTGCCCCAGGCGGGCATGTTCATGCTGGTGGATGTGCGCCGCACCGGGCTGTCGGGCATGGACTTCGCCTGGCAGTTGTTTCGCGCCACCGGCGTCTCGGTGCTCGACGCAAGGGCCTTTGGCCGCAGTGCCGAGGGGTTTGTGCGGGTGTCCTTCACCGTCGCCGATCATACCCTCAAGGACGCCTGCCGCCGGATTGCCGGGTTTGTCGAAGGGCTTCAGGCGACGCGCCAGGCACAGGCAGGCATTGTGCTGCCTTGACCTTGCCCCCCTCCCCGCTGAAAATGCCCGACGCTTTTCCCGTCTTCCCGTTTACAAAAAGTAGTGAAATTTCAATGTCTGATTCCCCCCTCGAAGACTCCGTAGTCGCCTTGGCCGCCAAGGCCGAGTACGAAAACGCCATCCATCTTTCACAGCACGTGCCGGCGGCCAAGAGCATCAGTGAAATGGTGCTGGACGCCTTTCACACCTCCAAAGAGAGCGACCAGATCCGCGAGCTGCGTGCCGCCGTGCGTCGCGCCCATGACGCCTTCGACGACGACCAGGCCTATGAGCTGATGGGCCAGCTCAAGCAACTCAAAGATGCCGAAGCCGCCGACAGCGCCGCGCTCGAAAACTTGAGCAGCCAGTTTTCCATCAGCCGTATCCTGTCCAGCTTCAAGGACGATCCGCAGTTCCAGGAGCTGGTCTACGGCCTGGCCCTTAAAGTGCTCAACCAGACCCACCAGGCCATCAGCAACCCGAACGCCAGCAAGGGCAAGGCGGCACGGGTGAAAAAGGACGCCGAAGTGTTTGCGATCAGCAAGGACGGCATCAGCGTCACCCTGCCACTGCGCACCCCACGCTCCAAGCCGAACATGGACCGCGAAGCGTTCGAGTTCCTGGGGTTCAGTTTTGTGGGCGAAGGTGATGAGGCCGAGCTGCAAAGCGAGACGTTCCTGGACAACGCAGGCCTCGAGCAGCCCCTGACCCGCAAGAGCATCATTACCGCCCTGCAACAGCAGACCGCGTTTGATGGCTACAGCATCACGCAGCAATAACCCGCCTCAACGCTCGCGGTAGTCCTCGAGCGGATACCTGGCACACAAGGCCTCGACCTCTAGGCGCAACTGCTCCTGAAGGTCGGGCTCCAGCCGGTACTTCAGCCCGCCGAGCGGCGTGACCTGATCAAGGATCCGGCAGACCAGCCCCACCACTTGCCTGCAACCTTTGGCGTCAAAACGACGTTGTGCCAGCGAGCCGGTGCCAATGCACAACCCGTTGGCGATAAACGACGGGCGCGTTTCCCCCGGCGCGCGGTGCTTGCTCACGATAATCCCGCAACGCTCCAGCGCCGACTCCGCAATGGACCCGGTGATGCCCGAACGCAGGCGAATCAAGACTGTGTGGTTCTCGCTGCGCCCGCCCATCAACTCGTAGTCATGGGCCATGAACGCCTGGCTGATTTCATCGGCGCAACTGCGCACGCGTTGCATGCACGCATCGAACGCGGGCGACATCGCATAACCCAGCGCGGCGGCTTTGGCGGCGATCATGTTGACCGCGGGCGCGCCCTGCATGTGCGGAAACACCGCCTGGTCCAACACCCGGCTGAAACTGGCCTTGAGGCCCGGCACTTTTTCGTCGGCGTCGCGTCCCGACAGAATCAGCCCGCCACGCGGGCCTGCGAGCTGTTTGTGCGTGCACAGGGTGGTGACGTGCGCGGCGTCGATGGGGCTGGGGTGCCGACCCGTGGCCACCAGCCCTGCGATATGGGAAATATCGGCAAGCAGGATGGCGCCAGCCTCATCGGCAATCCGGCGCAGCTGTTCGAAGTCGATGACACGCGAGTAAGCCGTGGCACCGCAGAGAATCATGCGCGGGCGGTGCGCCATCGCCAGCGCGTGCACTTGTTTGTAATCGATCAGGCCCTGGGCGGTGGTGCCGTAGCGGAGCGCCTTGTAGTTGGCGCCGGTGAAGGAGACAGGGCTGCCGTGCGTGAGGTGGCCGCCGTGGTCGAGGGCCATGCCGAGCACCGTGTCCCCAGGCTCCATGAGCGCCGAGAGTACCTGGTAGTTGGCGGTGGACGCGGAATGGGGTTGCACCCCGGCGTATTGGGCGCCAAACAGCTCACACGCGCGGCGGATGGCCAGGGACTCGACCCGATCGACGTTCTCGCAACCGGCCTGATAACGCTTGCCGGGCGCGCCTTCGGCGGTCACGTTGACCAGCGTCGAGGCCGAGGCCGCCAGGGTGCGCGGCGCCACTGCGCTGGAGGACGCCACCAGCGACAGCGTGCGGTGTTGGCGCAGCACTTCGGCGTCCAGGATGTTCGCAAGCTCGGGGTCTTCGGCGCGCAGGTCCGCCAGACCATGCCTGAGCAAATCGGCCTGACGTGAAAGTGATTGAGTGCTGACTGCCATGTTTCGGTGCCCCTTCCCTGGTTCGCCCGACGTTCGTCTGTAGGTTTTCCCCGTCGACCGTGGTCCGGATGTCGTGAGGCACCTGGCAATTAATCAGAAAATTAAACATTTTCCAAATTAAATGATTCTTTTTTGGGCCGTACGTCTGATTTAACCCCGACGCTTTCACGGGTCGGGGCTTTATTCTTCTACCGGCGGCATGCAACACTTGCGCGCCGGGCGGGCCTGTAGTGCCGCCGACCGGGCACCGTCAGCAATTTGATCCCTCTACCCGCAGCGACACATCACAGGACGGATGTAGGCTGGCTAAAGGAGCACTAGCGCGTGGTAGACGTTGGGCTAACACCTCACCTAACTGTTCGCATCGACCGTGCCTCGCCAATAGGTGTGGCGCGCCTATGAGCGGGCGGGCATAAACGACTTTTATCCGGGTGCAGCTATAAGGAAGTGGTGGGCATTTGATACACAGAAAAGAACGAACCGAGTATTTGAAGAGCAACATCAAGTACTTGATAAAAAGCCGGGGTGAAACACAACTGTCGTTGTGCGCGGCCAGTGGCCTGACGCGCACCACGATCTACAACATCCTGGAAGGCAAGGTGGTGAATGTACAACATTCCACCGTGCGCAAAATCTGCGACTTCTTTGGCGTGTCCTATGAAGAAATGGAGACGCTGGACTTTGAAGAAAAAGAAACGATCGACAGCAGTATCTCGCCGCAAGGCAACATGAACCCGGCCGCCGTGCCGATCATCCAGGAAAGCCAGGTCATCCCCAACCTGCAAAAACGCATCGGTGAGTTGGCCACCCTCTTCCCGCTGACTTACTACTTTGGCACCTCGTACAACTTGATCGCGGTGCGTCTGGAACGTGAAATCAAAGGCATGAATGAGCCGGGCGATCTGTTGATCGTGCAAAAAGGCTCATCGAGCGACGACAAGGAAAAGCTCGTGTACGACCGAACCACCCAAGCGCTGTTCATCACCCGTGACCCCTGCTCCAGCAACGAACGACTGTGTGTCGTGGGCGATATCATCGAGGAGCGCTTCAATGACCGCGCATGAAAGCGAACTGGAGAACAGCAAGTACAAATTGCTGGGGTTTGAGAATGATAAAAGCCTGGCGGTGATCATGATCATTGCCACCGGCAAGGTCATCAAGATCAAACTCAATGAAGTGCTGAACAGCGAAATCATGGACAACTTGAACAAAATGGAAATCAAGAGCGTGTACAAAAAGTTCTATTCCCAAGGCGGCGCGCTCACCGCCTACGACCTCAGCGACCGGCATGAAAACTCATGGATGATTTACATCATCTTGAACCTGCTGTTGTTCACTTTTTATATCTTCACCAGCATCGCCGCGACCAAACCGATTTATTTGGAAAGCCTGGACATCATCGTGACCCCGGGCACGTTCCTGTACCCGCTGACGTTTTTGATCGTTGACTTGCTCAATGAAAACTTCGGCCTCAGGCTGGCCAGGAGGGCCATCCTGTTCGCGTTCCTGAGCAACGCGATGATTATCATCCTGCTCCAGGCCTCGACCTTTCTGCCGGGGTTGCCGGGCTGGAAACTCGACGGGCCTTATAACGATGTGATCCGTCAGGTGTCGTCGGTGCTGGTCGCGTCCTCGGTGTCGTTCCTGTTCTCGGAAAACATCAACTCGTACTTGCTGTGCAAGATCAAAGAACTGACCAACTCCCGGTTCCTGTTCCTGCGCATCTTTTTGAGCACGCTGTTTGCCGTGATCATCGACAGTTTCCTGTTCTGCTACATCGCCTTTTACGGCAGCATGCAAAACAGCGACATCCTCACCATGATCTACGTCCAGATCGCGATCAAAGTCTGCTTCGCGTTTTTCAACATCCTGCCGGCCTACGGCGCACGCTCGTTGTTCAAGCGTTATATCCCCAGCACCCAGCCCACGTAAGCGGGGCGTGGCGCCGACCAGGCAATGCGCCTGGTCGGCCCGTGCATCAGCTCAGGTGCAGTTTGCTTTTCAGGCTGCTCATCACTTGGGCCTTGTTGCCCAGGTAATCCGCCAGGCCCCGTGCGCGCAGGTTGCAGGCGTCACAGTTGCCGCAACCACTGCCGACGATGCCGTTGTAGCACGACAGGGTCTGCTCACGGACAAGGTCCAGCTGTTGGTGGTAATCGGCCATGGCCCACGTCTCGGCCTTGTTGAGCCACATCAGCGGCGTTTCCAGGCGCACGTCATATTCCATGCCCAGCTTGAGTGCCTGGTTCAAGGCTTTGACGAATTCGTCGCGGCAATCGGGGTAGCCGGAGAAGTCGGTTTCGCACACCCCGGTAATCACCGTCTCGGCCTGGACCTGGTAGGCATAGATCGACGCCAGGGTTAAAAACAGAATGTTGCGCCCGGGCACAAAAGTGCTGGGCAGGCTTTCGCCGGAACTGTTCACCGCCGGCACCGGGATGTTGTCCCGGGTGAGGCTGCTGATGGCCAGTTCGTTGAGCAGGGACGTGTCCATGACCTTGTGCACGGTGGCGCCCAATTGCTTGGCCAACTGCTGGGCCACTTCGATTTCTGCACGGTGGCGCTGGCCGTAATCAAACGTGATGCAATGCACTTCGTCGTACTGGCCCAGCGCGCGGATCAGGCACGTGGTTGAGTCCTGCCCGCCACTGAACACCACAACGGCTTTTTTCTTCGACATGCTGCTTCCTGCACTCGGTTTGATAAGTGGCGCATTTTAAACATCCCGCCGGACAACGCCCAATAAAAAACCCCGCGTTTCTCTCGAAGGCGGGGTTTTTCAACAGCATGGGCCTTTAGTGGGCGTAGGTCAGCAACAGCTCTTTGGGCACTTGGAAATCCACCGACATCATCACGCTGAGCGCGGTGATGGTGAAGATCGAGAACACAAACAGCTTGCGAGCCCAGACGGTGTCGTCCACCGCCTTGTAGCCGGTCCAGGCCATGTACAGCCAGTACATGCCCATGGCGGCCGCAACGGCCAGGTAGCTCATGCCGGCGTAGCCACTGAAGGTCAACATCAAGGTCGCCACGAGGAAGGCCAGGATGTAGAGCAAGATGTGTTTCTTGGCCACGCGGATGCCCCGCTTGACCGGCAGGACCGGAATCGAGGCAGCCAGGTAGTCATTGAAGCGGAAGATCGCAATGGCATAGGAGTGCGGCATCTGCCACAGGCTGAACATCACCAGTAGCGTCAGCGCGGCCATGTCGAAGCTGTTGGTCACGGCAACGTAACCAATCACCGGCGGCATCGCCCCCGACAGACTGCCCACCAGCGTGCCGTGAACCGACTTGCGCTTGAGGTACAGGCTGTAGAAGCCGACGTAGATGACAAAGCCGATCACGGCAAACAGCGCCGCCAAGGGATTGGCCACTTTGTACAACAACGCCACGCCAGCGACACCCAGGACAGTCGCGTAGATCAGTGCCAGTTTCAGGGAGATGAGGCCCTGGACCAGCACGCGATTCTTGGTGCGCTCCATCTTGAAGTCGATGTCGCGGTCGATGCAGTTGTTGAACACGCAACCGGAAGCAACCACCAGGGACGTGCCGATCATGGCGGCCAGGAAAATGGCCAGATCGACATGCCCTTTGGAGGCCAGGAAGAAGCCGCCTGCCACAGAAAGCACGTTACCGAAAATGATCCCCGGTTTGGTGATTTGGATAAAGTGCTTAAGCGACATCGGGTCTTACCTCACTTCGCCATCATGAACGTGTGGATGCTGAACATGATCCACAGCGACAGGCCAACCAGCAGAACGATCACCAGACCTGCGAACACGAACGCAATCACGTTCTCGCGTTGGGCCTCGGAGCGGTCCAGGTGCAGGAAGTACACCAGGTGAACCAGCACCTGGATGATCGCGAAGGCCAGCACGATCATCAGCGTGATCGACTTAGGCAGGGTCGGGTACATCACCAGGCCGAACGGAATCAGCGTCAGGATGACCGACAGGATGAAGCCGATCGCGTAGGACTTGACGCTACCGTGGCTCGCATCATGGCTGTCATGGGAGTGCGAATTAGCCATTACAGGGTCCCCATCAGGTAGACAACGGTGAAGACGCAGATCCAGACCACGTCCAGGAAGTGCCAGAACAGGCTCAGGCAGCTCAGGCGGGTCTTGTTGGTGTTGGTCAGGCCGTGTTTGTTGACCTGATACATCATGGTCGCCATCCAGATCAGACCGGCGGTTACGTGCAGACCGTGGGTCCCGACCAGCGTGAAGAACGCCGACAGGAAGCCGCTACGGTGCGGGCCGTAACCTTCGGAGATCAGCAGGTGGAACTCGTTGACCTCCATGCCGATAAAGCCCAGGCCGAACAGGAAGGTCAGGGCCAACCAGCTCAGTACGCCTTTCTTGTTGCCCTTGTAGAAGGCCAACATGGCGAAGCCGTAGGTGATCGAGCTGAACAACAGCAAGGCGGTTTCGCCGAGCACGTAAGGCAGTTCGAAGATGTCGTGGCCCGACGGGCCACCCGCTACGTTGTTTACCAGTACCGCGTACACCGCGAAGATCGACGCAAACAGGATGCAGTCGGTCATCAGGTAGAGCCAGAAACCGAAAACGGTCATTGGCCCCGAGTCGTGGTGATGGTCATCGTGCCCATGGTCATCGACATGGGCGTGTCCAGCATTGGTCACTAAGTTCGACATGGTTTAAGCCTGTTCCAACGAGGTTTCAACACGGTTGGCCGGAATCTTCTTCTCGGCTACCAGGCGAGCGTGTTGCTCGGCTTCGATGCGTTCGATCACGTCGACCGGCACCATGTAGCCTTGATCGTCACGGGCAGCGTGAACGATGAAGTAACCGATGGTGCCCACCAGGCTCACGATCGCCAGCCACCAGATGTGCCAGATCATCGCGAAACCGAACACGGTCAACAGCGCGCCCATCACCACGCCAGTGGCGGTGTTGTTGGGCATGTGGATCGGTTCGTAGTGCTTGGGCTTCTGGTACGCAGTACCGTCTTCCTTGGCTTCGGTGAACGCATCAATGGTGTTCGCGGTAGGGATCACGGCGAAGTTGTAGAACGGTGGTGGCGAAGAGGTCGACCATTCCAGGGTATGGCCATTCCATGGGTCGCCCGACACGCATTCGTTCTGCTTGCGGTCACGCACACTGACGTACAGCTGGATCAGCTGGCAGGCGATACCCACCGCGATCATCACCGCACCGAACATGGCGACGTACAGGTACGGCACCCACTCAGGGTTGGTGGTGGCGTTCAGACGACGGGTCATGCCCATGAAGCCCAGTGCATAGAGCGGCATGAACGCGACGAAGAAGCCCGAGATCCAGAACCAGAAAGCAGCCTTGCCCCAGCCTTCGTGCAGCTTGAAGCCGAACGCTTTCGGGAAGTAGAAGCTGAAACCTGCGATGTAACCGAATACCGCACCGCCGATGATCACGTTGTGGAAGTGCGCGATCACGAACAGGCTGTTGTGCAACACGAAGTCAGCACCCGGGATGGCCAGCAGTACGCCGGTCATGCCGCCGATGGCGAAGGTCACCATGAAGCCCAGGGTCCACAGAACCTGGCTGGTGATGCGCAAACGGCCGTGGTAGATCGTGAATAGCCAGTTGAAGAGCTTCACCCCCGTCGGGATGGAGATCAGCATCGTCGCCAGACCGAAGAAGGCGTTGACGCTGGCGCCCGAACCCATGGTGAAGAAGTGGTGCAGCCACACCATGAAGCCCAGTACCGAGATCGCGCCAGAGGCGTAGACCATCGAGTGGTGACCGAACAGGCGCTTGCCGGTAAAGGTCGAGATCACTTCGGAGAAGATACCGAACGCTGGCAGGATCAGGATGTACACCTCAGGGTGACCCCATGCCCAGAACAGGTTCACGTACATCATTGGATTGCCACCAAGTTCGTTGGTGAAAATGTGGAAATCCAGGTAACGGTCAAGCGACAGCAGCGCCATGGTAGCGGCCAGGATCGGGAACGAAGCCACGATCAGCACGTTTGCCCAGGTGCAGGTCCAGGTGAAGATCGGCATGTCCATCAGCTTCATGCCAGGGGCGCGCATTTTCAGGACGGTGGCCAGGAAGTTGACCCCCGTCAGCGTCGTCCCAAGCCCTGATAGCTGTAGCGCCCAGATGTAGTAGTCCACACCCACGCCCGGACTGTACTGCAGGCCCGACAACGGTGGATACGCAACCCAGCCGGTCTTGGCGAATTCGCCGACGCCCAGGGACAGGTTGATCAGCACCACGCCAGACACCAGCAGCCAGAAGCTCAGGGAGTTCAGGAACGGGAACGCCACGTCACGTGCGCCGATCTGCAGCGGCAGCGCAAGGTTCATGAGGCCGGTGAAGAAAGGCATCGCCATGAAGATGATCATGATCACACCGTGCGCGGTGAAGATCTGGTCATAGTGTTCAGGTGGCAGGTAGCCAGGCGAACCCTCGGTGGCCATGGCCAACTGGGTACGCATCATGATGGCGTCGGCAAAGCCACGCAGCAGCATGACCATGGCAACAACAACGTACATGACGCCGATTTTCTTGTGGTCGACCGACGTCAGCCACTCGGTCCACAGGTAGGACCACTTCTTGAAGTAGGTGATACCCGCGACAAGCGCCAGACCACCGAGCAGAATCATGGCAACGGTCACCATGACGATCGGCTCGTGGAACGGTATCGCGTCCAGACTTAATTTACCAAACATCGTTTACTCCTCTGCCCCAGCAGCTGAATGCGAGCTCATGTCAGTACCTTCAACCGCGGCCACTTCTTTCTTCTCGTGCTTGACCGGCTTGCCTGGTTTCATCCCTTCATACTTGTCGAGAATCTTCTGGAACAGGTCCGGCGTGTACGTGGAGTACAGCGCGACAGGGTTGTTTTGGCTCGGTTTGGCAAGCGCTTCGTATTCAGCTTGGTCAAGCTGTTTAGGTGCGGCCTTGACGTCGGCTACCCAGGCGTCGAAATCTGCCTGGCTCGTCGAGATCGCTTTGAATTTCATGCCGGTGAAGCCAGCGCCGCTGTAGTTGGCGGAGATGCCTTCCATTTCAGCTTTCTGGTTCGCGATAAGGTGCAGTTTGGTCTGCATGCCCGCCATCGCGTAGATCTGGCCGCCCAGCGCAGGGATGAAGAACGAGTTCATCACAGCGTCAGAGGTGATCTTGAAGTTAACCGGGGTGTGCTCCGGGAACACGATCTTGTTCACGGTCGCGATGCCCTGGTCCGGGTAGATGAAGAGCCATTTCCAGTCCAGCGCGACCACTTCGATGGTAATCGGCTTGACGTCCGATTCCAGCGGACGGTAAGGGTCCAGCGCGTGGGTGGACTTGTAGGTCACATAACCCAGGGCAATGATGATGAGAATCGGGACCAGCCACACCGCGACTTCGATCTTGGTGGAGTGCGACCACTTCGGCGCGTAGGTCGCGCTGGTGTTGGACGCGCGGTATTTCCAGGCGAAGGCGAAGGTCATGATGATCACAGGGACCACGACCAGCAGCATCAGCAGGGTGGCGGTGATGATCAGGTTTCGTTCATCCAGACCGACCTGTCCTTTTGGGTCGAGCAAGGTCCACTTGCAGCCTCCCAGCATTAACAACATGCCAAGCAGCGGCAAAAAGCCTAGTAATCGGGGGTACCTGTTTTTACTCATCTCACGACCTCTAAAGCAGCTTGCGCAATGCAGTTGGGTTTTGATCGCCAACACTTCACCCTGCCAAGGGTTGGCATTTCTCTTCGACTGAATAAGAGCCTGCCCGCCATGCCGGCAAACGGGGCATGTCACGGACCTGCGGTGAGTTCTTATTCGATTTCGTGGTTAAAGGCCTTGTTACAGACCAATTCCATTTGGTGCGGATAGTTGAAAGGCTGCCGGAACCTGGGGTCGCATGAAGCCGTTCCTTCTGCCTCTCGACCGCCCACATGCTCAAAGTTTGAACAGCACCGGACATTCAGTGCGGGCGATTGTAGTGAGCTAACGATGTAGAAACCATGTCTTATCGAGAAATAATTTTTATCGTAGCCAGCAATAATCCTTCACCATTATTGCAACGGTTCGCGATCCTATCGCGTTTGATTCTCAACAAAAACCACAAAAAATGCCGTGCTATTGGACGCCGCACCGCTGCCCTTACAGCCCGTAAGGTCATCAGAAACGGATCCAAGCCCCCTAAAAACAAGGCATTGCGACAGCACGCAAACGCACCCACCTCACGCAGCGCGTGGCGTTGGCCAAACCACGAACTGACAGCCACATTCGGGCGGTTTGTGCAAATTTATGGCGCGTGCTCGGGTGTCAGAAATCTCCTGCGACAGCATCTGTGTGACAACATGTCGCACGGTGCGCACCGCAAAATTTGCCGTTCGTCACAGGCCCTTCACAAAATGCCTACAAACGAAAACGCCCCGCCCTACATCGAAGAGGGTCGGGGCGTCTGGTTAAAACCGATCAGGCGGCGCGTTGGCGATTCCGATAGATGCCCAGCGGCACCAAAATCACCGTCAGCACGAACGCCACCAGCGCCCACTGCGCCAGCGACAACCCGAGGACCGGCGGGTACGGCGTCTCGCAGAAACCATCCACCTGGAACCCCAGCGGGAACAGCTTGGCCAGCGGCAGGTCATCGACAATCGGCTGCAGCACATCAATGCCGCAGCTGACTTTTGGAAAGAACTGGATGAACACATGGTGACCAGCCGCCGCCACGCCGCCCAGGGCACTGAGCACCACCAGCCCTTCAAAAATCGTCACACCGCGCCGTGTGCGCAACGCCGCACCGATAAAGGCGAAGACGGCGATCAACAGCAAGGCATAACGCTGCAGGATGCACAGCGGGCACGGCGCCTCGCCCAGCACCACCTGCATGTACAGCGCCCCGCCAATCAGCGCCAGGCAGATAATGCCCAGCAACACCAGAAAGCGCCGCTCCCTGCCCAACCGCAATTCGTCACTCATCCCCGTATCCCTTTACCCGTTTCGGTATGTGCCAAGGGCTGCAAGTCTACACGCAGCCCGTCACAGGGTTTAAACAGAACAGCGTTAACGGCGGATTAATGGGAAGGCAAGCCTATTCCAGTGCCGAGGCCGGGCCGAAGAATTCGTACCGGCTTTGCTGCTCCGGAACGCCCAGGGCCTTGAGGTGGTGCTTGATTGCGGCCATGAAGCCCTTGGGGCCCAAAAAGTAAGCGTCCACGTCGCGCTGGGGCGGCAACCACGCGGCCAGTTGTTCCTGGCTCAGTTGGCCGATCTTGTCCGCTGCCGCGCTCACGCCGTCATCTTCGGCGTAGCAGTAAAAGCGCTTGAGCTGCGGGTGTTGGGCCGCCAGGGTGTCGACCCAGTCGCGGAACGCGTGTACCGAACCGTTACGGGCGCAGTGGATAAAATGCACCGGGCGTTGGCTGGCCAGGGCCGCTTCCAGCATTGGCAGCGTGGGGGTGATGCCCACCCCGCCGCTGATCAGCACCAGGGGCTTGTCACCGGCCGCCAGGGTGAATTCGCCCGAAGGCGGAAACAGGTCGAGGGTCGCGCCGACCGGGAACTGGTCATGCAGGAAGTTGGACACCCGCCCGCCCGCTTCACGCTTGACGCTGATGCGGTACTGGCCAGCATCGCTGAGGGCCGACAGGGAATAGTTGCGGCGCACTTCCTCGCCGTCCACCCGCAGTTTCATGCCGATGTACTGGCCGGGCTCGGCGACCAGGATCGCGCCTTTATCCACAGGCTCGAAATAAAACGAGGTGATTTCCGCACTTTCCTCCACCCGTTTCACCAGCGTAAACGCCCGTGCGCCGCGCCAGCCGCCCGGGGCCTGGGCTTTTTCGGTGTAAATGGCCGCTTCCGCGCCGATCAGAATATCGGCCAGCTGGCCATACGCCGCGCCCCAGGCACTCAGTACCTCGGGGGTGGCGATTTCACTGCCCAGCACTTCGGCAATCGCCTGCAACAGGCATTTGCCGACGATCGGGTAATGCTCCGGCAGGATCTGCAAGGCCACGTGCTTGTTGATGATCTTGGCCACCAGGTCGCCCAGTTGGTCCAACTGGTCGATATGCCGGGCGTACATCAGCACGCCGTTGGCCAGCGCCCGAGGCTGGTCGCCGCTGACCTGGTGGGCCTGGTTGAACAACGGGCGAACCTCGGGATAGTCCGCCAGCATCATCCGGTAAAAATGGGTGATCAGCGCTTCGCCGCCGCTTTCCAGCAGGGGAACGGTGGATTTGACGATGGCACGGTCTTGGGCACTCAGCATGGGAGACTCCTGGGTCGTTTGATTCATGACCCTGGTGTACTCATCATTCATGCCAACTAATAAACCCTTTAAATTCAATAAGTTATTTTATGTGTAGTCAGTTTAACCTCCTACACCTTATAGTCATAAGGACTACAAGGAGTCATTATGACTGCGCAACCCCTGCTCACCACCCTGCTGCCCCTGGTCGCCGACCTGTCCCGCGAATTGCCCGAAGGCGAACGTTACCGCCGCCTGCTCCAGGCCATGCGCGCCTTGCTGCCCTGCGACGCCGCCGCACTGCTGCGCCTGGACGGTGAATGGCTGGTCCCGCTGGCGGTGGACGGCCTGCGCCCCGACACCCTGGGGCGGCGTTTCAACGTCAGCGAACACCCCCGCTTCGGCGTGCTGCTCGCCAGCCCCGGCCCCACGCGGTTCGACAGCGACAGCCAATTGCCCGACCCCTACGACGGCCTGGTCGACGGCGTGCACGGTCACCTGGAAGTCCACGACTGCATGGGCTGCCCGCTCTTTATCGATGACCGCCCCTGGGGTTTGCTGACGCTCGACGCGCTCGACAACGAACGTTTCGAGCGCGTCGAACTGGACGCCCTGCAAGCCTTTGCAAGCCTCGCCGCCGCCACCGTCAAGGTCGCCGAACGCATCGAGCGCCTGGCCTTGCGCGCTGAAGACGAGCATCAGCGGGCCGAAATCTACCGTCAGGCCAGCGGCCAGCAGCACAATGAAATGATCGGCCAGAGCAAGGCCCACAAGCGCCTGGTGGAAGAGATCCAGCTGGTGGGCGGCAGCGACCTCACCGTATTGATCACCGGCGAAACCGGCGTGGGCAAGGAACTGGTGGCCCAAGCCCTGCACGCTGCATCGCCGCGTGCCGACAAACCGTTGATCAGCCTCAACTGCGCCGCCCTGCCCGACACGCTGGTGGAAAGCGAACTGTTCGGCCATGTGCGCGGCGCCTTTACCGGCGCGGTGAACGAACGCCGGGGTAAGTTTGAACTGGCCAACGGCGGCACGCTGTTTCTCGATGAAGTGGGCGAGTTGTCGCTGACCGTGCAGGCCAAGCTGTTGCGGGTGCTGCAAAGCGGCCAGTTGCAGCGCCTGGGCTCGGACCGCGAACACCGGGTGGACGTGCGCCTGATCGCCGCCACCAACCGCGACCTGGCCACCGAAGTGCGTGAGGGGCGCTACCGGGCCGACTTCTATCACCGCCTGAGCGTGTACCCGCTGCAAGTCCCGGCCCTGCGCGAACGCGGGCGCGATGTGTTGCTGCTGGCGGGGTTTTTCCTGGAGCAAAACCGCTCACGCATGGGCCTGGGCAGCCTGCGCCTGACCAGCGACGCGCAAGCCGCGCTGCTGGCCTATGCCTGGCCGGGCAATGTGCGTGAGCTGGAACACTTGATTGGCCGCAGCGCGCTGAAGGCTCTGGGCAACTGCCCCGAGCGGCCAAAAATTCTCAGCCTGAGCGCCCCAGACCTGGACTTGCCCGACGTTTCGGCACCGCTGATTGACCATCAACCCGACGCGGCGCCCGTCACCGGCGACCTGCGCCAGGCCACCGAACACTACCAACGCCAGGTCATCAGCGCGTGCCTGGAGCGCCAGCAGCACAATTGGGCGAGCGCTGCCCGCGAGTTGGGGCTGGACCGGGCCAACCTGGGGCGCATGGCCAAACGCCTGGGCCTTAAGTAACCCCCAGGGGTTCACGTTGCCTTCAAGGGGGCGCTCACCGGCGGGGCGGGCTTGGGTTTGCGAAACACCAGCACGTTGCCCGCCATCACCAGCACCAGGCCGGCCAGCGCAGGCGCCGTCCATTGATAGCCCTCGGCAAAGGCCGACACATTCAGCGCCACCACCGGAAACAGCACGGTGCAATACGCCGCCCGCTCCGGCCCCATGCGGCCCACCAGGGTGAGGTAGGCGGTAAAGCCGATCACCGACCCCGGGATCACCAGGTACAACAACGCGCCGACGTAACGCGTGCTCCAGTCCATCTCAAAAGGAATACCTTGCACCACGCAATACATCGCAAGCATCGCCGAGCCGTACGCCATGCCCCAGGCGTTGGTGGTCAACGGCTTGAGCCCCGCGCGCTGTTGCAGGCTGGACAGCATATTGCCCGCCGAGAAGCACAGGGTGCCCAGCAGCGCCAAGCCAAGGCCCAGCCAGGTTTCAGGGCTGGCGGTATGCCCCACCAGTTCCGGCCAGAACAACAGCGCCAGCCCCAGCAGGCCCAGGCCACCGCCCATCAACACGTTGCGGGCGACCTTCTGGCCAAAAAACACCCGGGCATTCAGCGCGTTCCACAAGGTTGCCGTGGAAAACACCACCGCCACCAGGCCGCTGGGCAACCACTGGCTGGCGTGCAAAAAACACATGAAGTTCACGCAAAACAGGCAAAAGCCCTGGGCCAGGCAGATCAGGTGCCCACGCCGGTTCATCATCTGCAATTTGCGGCTGAGCAACAGCACGCCAAACAGCACCAGCGCCGCCAGCCCGAAGCGATAGACGATGGACACGGGAATGGCCACCACGCCCAACTGCCATTTGAGGGCAATCCAGGTGGTGCCCCAGATCAGCACGGTGAGTAGGTACAAAGACAGGTTCATGACGGGCTCCCACAGGTTGAACCCCAGTGTCACGCCAACACCGTGTACCGCGCTTGCAGATTCTTGCGCTTTTGTCGCCTCGGGGCTCACTTGAGGCCGCGCCGGGAGTAGGATGCAAGCCGTCGGAGAGTACGAACATGTCCCCACTGGAATCGCTGCACGTCTTTCAAGCCCTCAACCGCTCGCCCAACGCTCGCCTGGAGCGCAGTGCCGAGCTCGGTGACGGCTTGTCTGCGGCCCTGTGGAGCAACCATCACGATGCCCAGGACTACGAAGCGCCCAGCCATCACACCTTGTCCTGTTATGTGGGCGGCGGCACCGGCACGTTTCGCCGCGACCGGCCCCACACCAAGGGCGGCCCCGACAAACTGTGCGTGCTGCCCGCCGACCATCAGTCGGCCTGGGTGATCAACGGCGAGATCCGCCTGGCCCATGTGTATTTCAGCCCGGAGCAGTTCGCCCTTGGCTGCGTCACCCTGCTGGACCGCGAGCCCCGCGAGCTGCAACTGCGCGAAAGCACCTTTTTGGACGATGAACAACAGGCCCGGCGCTTTCATCAACTGATCCGCCTGGACTGGAGCGAACCGGCCGAGCGCCTGCTCACCAGCAGCCTGGCCCATGACGTGCTCAGCCACACCTTGCTCAACCAGGTGGGCCTGCGCCAAGGCCTGCGGCTCAAAGGCGGGCTGGCAGCGCACCAGCGTCGGCAACTGGCGGAATACATCGATCAGTACCTGGACACCCCGATCAGCCTCGGCCAACTGGCCGGCCTGTGCGCGCTGTCCGAATACCACTTTGCCCGCATGTTTCGCGAAAGCTTCGGCCTGCCGCCCCACCAGTACGTGCTGGCCCGCCGCCTGGCGCGCGCGCAGGTGTTGCTGCGCACCGGGGCCCTGCCACTGGGCGAGATTGGGTTGATGTGCGGGTTCTCCAGCGCCAGCCACTTTACCCACCGCTTCCGCCAGGCCATGGGCGCAACGCCCGGGGACTATCGGCAGGCGTTCCTGGGCTAAAACGCGTCACAACGACTGTTGCCACTTCCGTAACAGTCCTTGTCGTGAATCGCTATTTTTCAATTTGTTACAAAGATCTATGCTGGCTGGGCTTTCAGGGCACACCGCCCGCTTCCCAAAAGCGTGAAGCAAAGCCCGTTTTCAATAGATTGTTTTTTATTTTCAATCTATTACCCGTGCAAACCGACGTTGATTTGTCGCTCCTCAACCCAACGTCTGACTTCGGCCGCTGCCCTTGCAGCGGCTTTTTTTATGCTTCCAATAACGCATCGCGCCGGGGCATCGCACCTTGATTAAATAGCCTTATGCAACGATCAAAGGCTGTAGCGCTGCAGGTTGGCCATCATTTGTTTCAAGGCTTCAAGGTTGTCCGCGGGGTGAACCGCGCCGTCAAAGTCGCAAATCTGCTGCCAGTGCGCGGCCACGTCCTCGGGCGAGAACCCCGCGCGCGGGTCAAACCCCACCCCCAGGCTGCGCTCCCAGCGGGTCTTGCCGATCCAGCCGCCGCCCACTTCAAACAACCCGGACGTTTCCTGGCACGCCTCGCTGCCCAGGTACACCACCAGCGGGCTGACCAGTTCCGGCTTGAGTTGCTCGAACACCTGCGGCGCAATCAAGCCTTCTGTCATGCGCGTGCCCCCCGTGGGCGCGATGGTATTGACCAAAATATTGCTCTTGCGCCCCTCCAGCGCCAGGGTGCGGGTCAAACCGTACAGGCCCAGCTTGGCCATGCCGTAGTTGGACTGGCCAAAATTGCCGTAGATACCCGAGGTGGAGGCGGTAAAGATCACCCGGCCATACGCCTGCTCCCGCAGATGAGGCCAGGCCGCGCGCGTGATTTTATAAGCCCCTTCGACGTGCACGCGGTACACCAGGTCCCAGTCACTGTCGTCCATTTTGTGGAAGGTTTTGTCGCGCAGGATCCCCGCGTTGTTCACCACCACGTCCACCCGGCCAAACGCCTCGAGTGCGTTTTGCACAATTTTTTCGCCCTCGGTCACCGAGTCATGATTGGCCTCGGCAATGCCGCCCGCCTCACGAATCTCGGCCACCACGCGGTTCGCCGCCGACGCGTTGGCGCCTTCACCCTGGGCCGAGCCGCCCAGGTCGTTCACCAATACTTTGGCGCCATGCCGGGCGAACAGCAGCGCGTGCGCCCGGCCCAGGCCACCGCCGGCCCCGGTGACGATCACGACTTTGTCTTGGCACTGCACAGGCTCACTCATTTGAAACTCCAGGGGCAAAAGGGGCGATGCGTGGAGTGTCAGACACGGGGCAGGCGGTCACAATCAACACGGCGAGGTCTGAATGGTGCGCAATAAGGCGCGGGGATAATCAGGAACAGGCGACGTGCGTCACCACAGGTGCAATACCGTCGCGGAACGCAAAGTAGTGCTTGAGCACCTGCACCGGCGCTTCGATCTGCGGGTAGTGGCCGATGTTGCTCAGCAAGACCGTGTCGGCGTGGGGCACCAGCTCGCGGTAACGCGCCACCATGTGGGCACCGGAAATCGGGTCCACCGCGCCGTCGATCACCCGCAACGGCACCCCGCCGCGCTGCAGGGCGGCCACCCAGCGCTCACGCTGATGCCGCCGCTGGGGGATGTAGGCGATCAGTTTGTGCAGGATACGCGGGCCGTCCTGGCTCTCGATCAGGCTCCAGAAGTCGTCCAGGGCGCTTTCACTGGGCCGGGTCTGGGGGCCAAAAATCTGCTGGAAACTGTTGGCCAGCGCGTTGCGCCCGAACGTGCGGCCAATCATCCAGCCCAGCGGGCTGAGCAACAGTTTTTGCACCAGCGCCGGGCGATGGGTTTCAGGAAACAGGCCGCCATTGAGAAACACCGCACTGCCCATCTGGAATCGGCCCTCGTGATGCCGGGCGAGCAGTTCCTGGGCAACGCTGTCGCCGTAATCATGAGCCAGCACATGCACCGGCTGTTCCACCCACAGGTGCTCCAGCAAGGCTTGTTGCAGGTCTGCCTGTTCCAGCAGGCAGTAACGGTGGGCCAGCGGCTTGGCCGAGTCGCCAAAGCCGAGCATGTCGCAAGCGATCACCTGGTAACGCTGGGCCAGGGGTTGCCAGAGGTAGTGCCAGTCCCAACTGGCCGTAGGAAAACCGTGAATCAACAGCAGGGGCTCGCCCTGCCCGGCCACCCAATAGCGAATGGTCTGGCCACGAAAGACGAAGCTGCGGGCGCGTTTGCGCCACACGCGCAACGGGATCTCGGCAATCGGCATCAGTGCTCGTTCCCTTTGGGGGGCATCGCTTGAAGGGTGGCCTGGCTCATGGCAACGACCTCCTGGGGCTTTTTACTGATTATTCGGGGCTAGGGGGAGCCAGTCTAATCAGACCACGAGGATGCCGTAGTTGCCTTGGCAGCCAGCTTGATGACCGAGCGGGTCAGTCCTGAGCATAGTTACAATTGGCACAAAAGGTGTCAGATAAGCGACGCCAATAAAGGCGCGGCAAACAGGTTGAGCAAGCCTGTGAGCACCATCACCAGGCCGGCCACTGAGCCTTCCTCGCCGCCCACCTCGCGAGCCCGGCTGACGCCCGCCCCGTGGGCCCCCACGCCAAACAGCGCGCCGCGCGCCAGCGGTGTGCGCAAGGGCAGCCACTTGAGCAGGATGCCGCCCAGCATTGCGCCGAACACGCCGGTGAACATCACAAAGACGGCGGTCAGTTCGGGCACGCCGCCCAAGTCGGACGACACCGGCATAGCGAACGGTGTGGTGATGGAGCGTGGCACCAGCGACAGCGTCACCGACGTGTCCAGCGCCAGCGCCCGGGCCAGGCCAAACGAGGTGCCGATGGACGCCAGGCTGCCCGCCACCATACCCAGCAACAAGGCCGACCAATGGCGCATGAGCAAGGCCCGCTGCTGCCAGATAGGAATCGCGAACGCCACCGTCACCGGGCCCAGCACCAGCATCAGCCAGTGGGTGTCGGTGGCGTATTCGGCGTAGCCCGTCTTCAGGGGCACGGCCACCGCCAGCAACAGCGCCGGGGCCAGGATCAGCGGTGAAAACACATAGCGCCCGGTGCGCCGGTAGAGTAGGCGGCTCACACCGTAGGCGCCCAGGGTCAATGCCAGCCAGAACAGCGGCATCAGCTCAAGCTTCATGACGCAGCTTCCAGCGGCACACCGCTTCCACGGTGAAGGCGGTCACCAGCATCACCGTCAGGGTGCTTAAACAGATCACCAGCATGATTCGCCAGCCTTCATGCCGCACCAGGCCGCCGTAGTCCAGAAGGCTCATCAAGGCGGGAATAAAGAACAACAGCATCTCCGCCATCAACACCCCGGCACCCAATTGCAGGGCGGCGGGTTTGACCAGGCCGGTGGCAAAGGTAAACAACAACAGCCCCAGCCCCACCACGCCACCGGGGATCGGCCACGGCAGCCAAACGGCTAATTGGCAGCCGAGAAAATAAATAGCCAACAACACGCTCAGTTCAACAACGAACCGACCGACGCGTTTGAAGTTGAAACGTTTCATGAGCTTTGGGTCCTCGCAGGGCATTCAGTTTAAAGAGCGCTCCCGCATCCCCACAGCGAATTGTTAGACTCCCCCTCATTCCAAACTGGAATCGGGCCCATGGAATTCAAACAGCTGCGCAGCTTTGTCGAAGTGATCCACCGGGGCGGTTTTACCCAAGCCGCCAAAACCTTGCACATCAGCCAGTCCGCCGTGAGCAAACAGGTGGCGCAGCTGGAGCAAAGCCTGGCCACACCGTTGCTGGACCGGCTGGGCTCTCAGGTTCGCCTGACCGCGGCGGGCCAGGTGGTCTTGCAACGCGCCGAGGCCATGCTGCGCATGCAAAGCGAGCTGCACAGCGAACTCGATGACCTGGAACAACTCACCCGGGGCGAACTGCGCATGGGCCTGCCGCAATTGGGCGGCGAAGCGCTGTTTGCCGGGCTGTTCGCGGAATACCGCCGCCGCTACCCCAACATCACCATCCAGTTGCTGGAAGGTGGCAGCCGTAGCATCGAACACGCCATCCTCACCGGCGAACTGGAAGTGGGCGGCTGCCTGATGCCCAGCAACCCGGCGTTCGCCTGGCAGCCGTTCTGCGACGAGCCGCTGGACGCCTTGCTGCCCATGGACCACCCGCTGGCCGACAACGCGCAGATCCGCCTGGAGGAATTGGCAGACACCCCGTTCTTGATGTACCAGCGCAGCTTTGTGCTCAACGACCTTCTGTTAAAGGCGTGCCAGCAACTGGGGTTTACGCCCAAGGAAAGCGGGCGCAGTGGCCAGGCGGATTTTCTGGCGGCCCTGGTGGCGGCCGGGCAAGGCGTGGTGTTGCTGCCCAGCATCGTGGCGCGGGGCCTTGTGCGCCCCGGCGTGGTCCGCCTGACGCTCAAGGCCCCGGAGTACCTGCGCTGGGACATCGCGTTTATCTGGCGTGAGGGCGCTTACCTGTCCAAGGCCGCCCAGGCCTGGCTGGCGTTGCTGCGCGAGTACCCGGTCAAGCGCGCAGTGCGCTGATCAATTCGGCCAGCCAGGGCTCGGCGTCGGCTTCGGGGGTGACGCTTTCACTGGCGTCCAGGCGAAGCATCGGCAGCACTTCGCGCACGCCCAGCTCGCCAAACAGTTCGCGCATTTGCTCACCGCCGCCACAGAACGTGTCGCCATAGCTGGCATCCCCCAGGCCGATCACTGCACCGGGCAGGCCCCGCAAGGCGGCGGGCAACTGGTCGCGAAGGGTCGAATACAGCGGTTGGAGATTGTCCGGCAACTCCCCCATGCCGGTGGTCGAGGTCACGGCCAGCAACACTTGAGGGCCGAAGGCCTGGATGTCCGCCAAGGTGGCCCGGGTGTTGTACGAGGTTTCAAACCCTGCGGCGTTGAGGATTTTGGCGGCATGCCGGGCGACTTCTTCCGCCGTGCCGTACACCGAGCCCGAAAGGATGGCGACTTTCATCAATCTGATCCTGTAGTTGACTGAAAGCCTGGGATATTAACAGCTGGCGAGAATATTTCCGCGCTCGCCCTGCAACCCGTCCTACCTGTTTTAAACTGAAACTTTCAGAAACACGCAGGAACTCCGCCCAATGATCAACGCCAAACTGCTGCAAATGGTGGTGAACGCTTCCAATGACGGCATCGTGGTTGCAGAACGCGAAGGCAAGGACAAACCGCTGATTTACGTGAACCCGGCCTTTGAGCGCCTGACCGGCTACACCCTCGACGAAATCCTCTACCAGGATTGCCGCTTCTTGCAGGCGGGCGACCGCGACCAGCCGGGGCTGATGGCCATCCGCGAAGCCCTGGACAGCGGCGGCGCCTGCCGCGAAGTGCTGCGCAATTACCGCAAGGACGGCACGCACTTCTGGAATGAGCTCTCGCTGTCATCGGTCTACAACCCCGCCGACAAGCAGACTTATTTTGTGGGCGTGCAAAAGGACGTCACGGTTCAAATCAAGGCACAACAACGGGTTACGCAACTGGAAGCGCAGGTGGCCGAATTAAAGGCCGAACTCGCCGCCGTCAAGGCGACGAGCGGATCTAACAAAGCTTAGAAAACGCGGTCTTTAGAGGAGATAATGGCACTTTAACACCCCTTTTGTTGAGCACCCTCAATGCACCGCGACACGCTGTTGACGCAAGACGAGCTGGATTTTATTCAGACCATGCACCACAACCCGCAGTTGAATGTGCGGGATGTGACGTCGAGCTTGACCGTCAATGGCGGGGCGCAGATCCGCGACTTGCTCACCCGCCTCGCCGCCCACGACCACGTGACCCTGCAAGCGCAGTTCGACAACCAGCAGATGACGTTCCCGCTGCAACTGGTGGAAGACGAATTCCACGCCGTGCACCTGCGCCTGGGCGTGCCGAGCATTTTTGAAGACGGCCCCATGATTCGCCCGTGGCGCCTGGCGCTCGAAGAGCCGGTGGCCCTGGAAAACATCAAGGGGCAACCCGGCGCCTTGTGGGTGCACGAAGTGTCGTTCAAGGGGTTGCTGGTGGACGTTCGCGGCCGGATCAAGCCGCCCAAGACGTTCTCCCTGTGGTTCAGCCCGTCGGGCTACGAACGCATTGCCGTGCGCGGTACGCTGGAGCGTGAAACCGCCCGCGGGTTATTCGCGTATCGCCTGAGCCAGAGCGATGTGGATGAAACCGAGCGTCTGCGCCAGTTCATCTTGCAGCAGCATCGCCTGTTTCACCCCGAAGTCCACGCCTGAGCTCAGGTATCCAGGTTCCCGCCAAGAAACTGCTGGAGCCGTTGCTGCATCAAGCCCCCGTCGTTTCCCAGGCACCCGATGGCCGAGCCCTCGAGTTGTTCCTGGGCCAGCTCACAGGCTTCGCCCGCCAGCAACAATGGGCAATCGAGCGTGAGCGCCAGGCGATTCAACCGCCGGGATAAATCCTGCCCCTGGCAATGATTGGAAAACACCACCAGTGCCTGCGGCTGGATTTTTTCGCAGACCAGCGTCAACTCATCGAGGGGCTGCCCCATGCCGAGCACCTGCACCGCCAGTGCATCGCCGCCCATCAACAGGCCCGCCACCAGCAGTTCCAGCTTGCGACACTCCCCGGGGATCGCCGCCAGCACCACACGCGGCGCGGCAGGCGTGCGGGCCGTGCGCAGCTGTTGCAGGGCTTGGGCCCGCAGGAACTCGTCAAAGAACAGCCATTCACTGGCCTGGCCAAAATGGCCCTGGTGGCGAGACAACTCGGACCACAGCGGCACGAGGATGTCTTGAAACACCACACCTGCGGGATACGCGTCCACGATCTGGCCGTAGAGATGGCCCAGTTGGCGCTCATCAAAGGCGTTGATGGCCTGCAGCAACCGGGCCTGCCACTGCGGCCAGGGGACGTTGCCTGAGGGGTCCTGAACCCTGCGCACGCCCTCGGCCTGACCGGCGTCGCGGGCGAGGATCTTGCCCACTTTACTCACCGACACGCCGCGTTCGATCCACTCGAGGATCCGATGCACAGTGTCGATATTGGCGCACGAGTACAAACGATGCCCACTGTCGGTGCGCACGGGCTGGATCAACCCGTAGCGGCGCTCCCAGGCCCGCAATGTCACCGGGTTGACACCTGTCAATCTTGCCACTTCACGAATGGGAAACAGCTCATCGCCATCAGCCGGGCCGACAGGCGTTTGCGCGTGAAAAGGAAGCGTTATCACTGGCATCGTGGCGCAAACACTCGCTAAAATTTGGATCCCATTTAACGCGTTTCGATCTGTCCTTTTCAAGCGCCCGCTGATAGGGTCAACGCCGTTGGCCTGTTTTGCCCCTCCGGGCACAACCCTTGCTTGTCTACGCTGCCGCCCTACCCGCGGCAACGTTTGTGCGCCACCTACCCGGCTCGGCGTACCGATTCATTATGGAGATACACAATGTCTACCTCCCCCGTTACCCTGATGGTTGCGCGCCGCGTGGCCCACGGGCGTTATGAAGAACTGATGGCCTGGCTGCGCGAAGGCGAGCAACTGGCCACGGACTTTCCCGGTTACCTGGGCTCCGGCGTACTGGCGCCGCCCCCTCTGGATGATGAATTTCAGATTATTTTCCGCTTCGCCGACGAGCAGACGCTGCAGGCCTGGGAATTTTCCAACTCGCGCAGCGCCTGGCTGAGCCGGGGCAGCGAGCTGTTTGCCCACCCTTGCGAACGTCGCGTGCGCGGCATCGACGGCTGGTTCGGCGCCGCACATGCCCGCCCGCCACGCTGGAAACAGAGCGTGGCCATCTGGCTGGCGTTTTTTCCGGTGTCGCTGCTGTTCAACTTCATATTGGGGCCGTTGCTGGGCGAGTTAAGCCTGCTCAGCCGCGTGTTTTGCAGCACCCTGGTGCTGACACCGTTGATGGTGTTTTTCTTCATTCCGCTGTCCACACACCTGCTGGCCAACTGGCTGAATCCGCCACCGGCGCGGCTGAAGTCTGACGAAGCGACCGCCTAAGTACAGGGGTGGCCACTCGCTGGTATAGTCTCCATCTGCCAGCGACTCGAGCCGCTCATGAAGCCTACCCCCGCTCCGATCCTGATCACCGGTGCCGGCCAGCGTGTCGGCCTGCACTGCGCGCAGCGTTTGCTGGACGAGGGGCAACCGGTGATCTTCAGCTACCGCAGCGAACGCCAAGGCGTGCAGGCCCTGCGCGAGCGGGGCGCGATCGGGTTGTTTGCCGACTTTTCCTCTGAGGCAGGCATCCTCGCGTTCATCACCGACTTGAAAACCCACACCCACCACCTGCGAGCGATCATCCACAACGCCTCGACCTGGCAAGCCGACACGCCGGGCAATGAAAGCAACGCGTTTATTGACCTGTTCAGCGTGCACATGCTCGCGCCCTACCTGATCAACCTGCACTGTGCCGAGCTGCTACACCGCACGTCCCCCGCCGATATCATCCACATCAGCGATGACGTCACGCGCCAGGGCAGCCAGCACCACATGGCCTACTGCGCCACCAAGGCCGGGCTCGACAGCCTGACCCTGTCGTTCGCCGCCCGGTACGCACCGGCCATCAAGGTCAACGGCATTGCCCCGGCCATGGTGATGTTCAACGAGGGCGACGATGCCGCGTACCGCGCCCGGGTGCTGGCCAAATCGGCCCTGGGCCTGGAACCCGGGCCCGAGGTGATCTACCAGAGCGTACGTTACTTGCTCGACAACCCGTATGTGACCGGAACCACGCTGACCGTTAATGGCGGCCGGCATATCCGGTAGGCCGTTTGTGCGGGCGCTGTCTATATTTCAGTGCAGGGGGCTTACAGCGTCACCGCACGTCCCTGCAATCAATGGGAGGGAGCCAATAGATGCCACAACTTCAACCAGGCATGGCACGCATCCGGGTCAAGGATCTTTGCCTGCGCACGTTTATCGGGATCAACGAAGACGAGATCCTCAACAAACAGGATGTGCGGATCAACCTGACGGTGCTGTATGCCGCCCGTGAAGCCGTGCGCGATAATGACATCGACCACGCGCTGAACTACCGCACCCTCACCAAGGCAATCATTGCCCACGTGGAGGGCAACCGTTTTGCCCTGCTGGAGCGCCTGACCCAGGAACTGCTGGACCTGGTGATGACCCACCCGTCGGTGCTGCATGCCGAAGTCGAAGTAGACAAACCTCACGCGCTGCGCTTTGCCGAATCGGTCTCGATTACACTGGCGGCAAGCCGCTAGCGGTCAACCAGCCCCTACTGATTCCAACGTGCAGCGTGAGCCTGTCGCGCAACGCTGCCTCAAGAGCCTTTTTATGACTGATCAACAACGCCTTGAACTTGAAGCCGCTGCCTTTCGTCGCCTGGTGGCCCACCTGGACAGCCGCAAGGATGTCCAGAACATCGACCTGATGAACCTCGCCGGCTTCTGCCGCAACTGCCTGTCCAAGTGGTACAAGGCCGAGGCCGACGAGCGCCAGGTCGACATCAGCCTCGATGACGCCCGCGAAGTGGTCTACGGCATGCCGTACGCCGACTGGAAAGCCCGCTACCAGCAAGAAGCCAGCGCCGAACAACAAGCCGCATTTGCCCAAGGGAAACCCCACGCCTAAGCGCTGATCGAGCGCTTTACAGCCTGCGGCTGCGCTGGCGTTGACATAAGGGCATATGCCCCTATATTCTGGAAGAACCTCCCAAGCAGTGGGCTTTCCATGACTGGCGCACAAGCAACCCCCGGCGTTTGCAACAACACCGCGCTGCGCAAAGCGGCGCGGTATGTAACGCGTTACTACGACACGTGCCTGGCCGAAAGCGGCTTGCGCGGCACCCAATACGCCATCCTCAGCTTATTGGCCTCCCGCGGCAGCGCCACCATTGCGGAGCTGGCCGAAACACTCGTGATGGACCGCGCCACCATGGGGCACAACCTGCGCCCCCTGGAACGGGACGGGCTGCTGGAAATGCGCGTCGGGCAGCGTGACCGCCGAGAACGGGCGGTGATCCTGTCCAAAAAAGGCATTGAGCTGGAGGCAAAGGGCAAAGTGGCCTGGGAACACGCACAACGCCGGTTCGAGTCGGCCTTTGGCAAAGAGGACGCGCTGGCCATGCGCCGAATCATGAGCCGCATCGCCAGCCTGGACCTTTAACCCGCCGCCCGTCGCATCCCCCAGCACAGCGGGGTGCACAGGCGATTTTTTCCACTCCATAGGGGCATATGAGGCTATTTATGTCTATTTACCCAAAAACACTCCTGGCGACACTCACCGCACTGGCCTTGCTTCAACCCCAGGCGTTGCTTGCCCAAACCCAGCCCTCTTCCGACGCACTGGCGGTACGCGAACTCTTTCTAAAACAGGTCGCGGCAGAAAACGCCCATGACATCGCCACCCTGGACACGGTGCTGGCGGACACCCCGGGCAATCGCCCCTCGCCGGTGTCGTTCGTCGCGCGGGCCTATCGGTTTTGGGGCAAGGACGCCGTGAGGAAGCATTTCCAGGAAGCGTTCGCCGGCACCTGGCACCTTGACCCGCAGCTCGATCAGATCCAGGTGATCGCACTCAGTGACGACACCGCCCAACTCTATGCCCCCACCACCGTGACGCTCGGCGGCCCGGGCAAACCCGCGGTGACGGGCAAGTACCTGATCAATCAGTTCGCGGTCCGAACGGACAAGGGCTGGAAATTCACCGCCATCATTCCCGTTCCTGCCGAGTAAAAGGGGTGTTCGCATGACGCGTAAAACCTGTTGCACCTTGATGAGCCTGATGTGCCTGGGCTTTTTGTATGCCACGCCAAGCCCGGCCGCCGATGCGTTCAGTGAACAGGACCGGGCAAACGTGCAGGCCGTTTTCGTCAAGCAGGCGCAAGCGGCGACCGCCCATGACCTGGAGGCCTTCAGCAGCGTTTTCCTGGCGCCACCCGAGGGCTCGCCCGACCCTGTTGTCTTTGTGGCGCGGGCCTATCAGTTCTGGGGCAAGCCTGCGTTGATGGCGCACTTTAAGGAGACGTTCAAAGGCGTCTGGACGTTCGAGCCCGACCTGACTCAGCTGCGCATCGTGCCGCTGACGCCTGACGTGGCCCAACTGTACGCGCCGACCCACATCACCTTGGGACACACCCCGGCCGATGCACGCACCGCCCTTTACCACATCTATGAAGTCGCGGTGCGCACGCCCCAGGGTTGGCGCATCAGCTCGATCATTCCTGTTGCCGCTCAATAACACACACCCGAGTGGGAGAACCCAAGATGAAAGCTGCTGTGTATTACACCAACGGTGGGCCTGACGTCTTCCGTTACGAAACCGTGGAGGATCCCGTCTGCGGCCCCGACGAAGTGGTGATAGACATCAAAGCGATTTCCCTGGAGGGCGGCGACCTGATCAACCGGGAAATACGCCCGCTGGCACGCGTGCCCCATATCGTCGGCTACCAATGCGCCGGCGTGATCAGCGCGGTAGGCGCGCACGTCCACGACCGGCAGGTGGGTGACCGCGTCGTCGCCATTTTGGCCTGGGGCTCACATGCCGAGCGGGTAGCGGCGCCTGCGGTCGACACCTGGCCCGTCCCCGACGCGCTGGCCCTCACCCACGCCGCCGCCGTGCCCGTGGCCTGGGGCACCGCGCACGAGTGCCTGTTTCACACGGGTGGCCTGCAGAGCGGGCAAACCGTATTGGTACACGCAGGCTCCGGGGCCCTTGGGCTGGCCGCGATTCAATTGGCGGCAGCCGCCGGGGCAACGGTGTACGCGACCGCGTCGAGCGATGAGCGCCTGTCGCGCTTGCAGGCCTACGGCATGACGGCGGGCATCAACTATGTCGACAGCGATTTCGTGGCACGCACCCGGGCGCTCACCAACGCGAACGGGGTGGACCTGATCATCGACAGCATCGGCGGCAGCACCCTGGCACGCGGTGTCCAGGCCCTGGCGTATGGCGGTCGGATAGTCACGGTCGGGGTGTCAGGCCGGGAAGCAAACCAGTTGGACCCGGTGACACTGTGGCGCGGCAACCAGAGCCTGCATGGCGTGTTCTTTCCCACGCGCCTCGACACCGAGCATGCCCGGGTGCATGCCATGGTCAACAGCTTGATCGACCGTGTGGCCGCCGGTGAACTGGAGGTGGTGCTCGATCGCGTCTTTGCGCTGAGTGAAGCGCACTTGGCGCATGCGTACGTGCAATCGCGTCAGGCATTCGGGCGGGTGTTGATCGTCCCTTAGCCACTCACGTGCAGGTGCACACGGCTCAAAACGGCGTCAAAAACCTTTACCATGGGCACGCCTGCAGGTTCGTTGTTGAACCTCACTTGTCACCGCCATAAAGGGCCACACCCGATGACCGATCTGAATACCCTGCGCACCCGCCTCACCAGCGGCGAACACGTTTTTGCCGACACCCTGGCGTTTATTGCCGCAGGTTACGACTACCAGCCGCAGGCCTTCACCAACGGCAGCGTGGAAAACGCCGCCGGGCAAAATGAAGGCTCGTGCAAGACCTTGGGCCTGGCGTTGCTGGAAGGCTTGAGCGACCAGGAAACGCTGTTGGCGTTTGGCGAACATTACCGCTCGGTGCTGGCCACGCCAGAAGGCAGTGACCATGGCAACATCCGTGCGTTGATCGCCCATGGGTTGGCAGGGGTGACGTTCACTTCGCAACCACTGACGCGTCGCTGAGCGTTGTAAAAACCAGGCTGTTGGCTGGAACGTGCGCACAAAAAAACCGGCCTTTAAGCCGGTTTTTTTATCGCAACGGGTTTAGAACGAAGCGTCTTTCAAACCGTCCAGGTAACGCTCGGTGTCCAGTGCCGCCATGCAGCCTGCACCGGCCGAGGTGATCGCCTGGCGGTAAACATGGTCGGCCACGTCGCCAGCCGCAAAGATGCCCTCGACGCTGGTGGCCGTCGCGTTGCCTTCACGGCCGCCCTGCACCACCAGGTAGCCGTCTTTCAAGGTCAGCTTGCCTTCGAACAGCGAGGTGTTCGGGGTGTGGCCGATGGCGATGAACACGCCGTCGACTTTCAGCTCGTCAAAGCTGCCGTCGTTGTTTTTCAGGCGAGCACCGGTCACGCCCATGTTGTCGCCCAGGACTTCGTCCAGGGTGGCGTTGAGCTTGAGGATGATCTTGCCTTCGGCCACACGGGCGTGCAGTTTGTCGATCAGGATTTTTTCGGCGCGGAACGTCTCGCGGCGGTGCACCAGGGTCACGGTGCTGGCGATGTTGGCCAGGTACAGGGCTTCTTCGACGGCGGTGTTGCCGCCGCCGACCACGGCCACCGGCTTGTTGCGGTAGAAGAAACCGTCGCAGGTCGCGCAAGCGGAAACGCCCTTGCCCATGAAGGTTTCTTCCGACGGCAAGCCCAGGTAACGGGCGCTGGCGCCGGTGGCGATGATCAGCGCGTCACAGGTGTACACGCCGCTGTCGCCGGTCAGGCTGTAGGGCTTTTTCGAGAAGTCGACGGCATTGATGTGGTCAAACACGATTTCGGTTTCAAAACGTTCGGCGTGTTCTTTCATGCGCTCCATCAGCACCGGGCCGGTCAGGCCGTGGACGTCGCCCGGCCAGTTGTCGACTTCCGTGGTGGTGGTCAACTGACCGCCCGCCTGCATGCCGGTGATCAGCAGTGGCTTGAGGTTGGCCCGGGCAGCGTAGACCGCAGCGCTGTAACCGGCAGGGCCGGAACCGAGAATAATCACGCGCGAATGACGGGTATCAGTCATGACTCACTCCTGTCGACCGCCCGGAAAACAGAGCGGCTGGAATAAAAAAGGACCGCGAAGCACTTGGGGAAGGCTTGAACTCGCAGGCCCTGAAAATAATGGGGTGCAGCGTATCGAGGGACGCAAGATTAAGGAAATACGCAATAACAATCCAGCTCATAGGAGGTCTCTATGCTGCCCTGCTTATTAATCGACAGGTTTGTTACCGTTAATGTCGCGTTATCCGCCGCGCTTTCGTCCCGTCGGCAAAGCCGGTAAGGTCGGCGCGTTCGTCCCACAGCCCGGAGTTATCCATGCCCGCCCCTGTTCTCTCAGGCCCACAGTACCTGCGCGAAGGACTCAAACTGGTCCTGAGCCCCGGTTTGCGTTTGTTTGTGCTGCTGCCCTTGTTGATCAACCTGGTGCTGTTCGTCGGATTGATCTACTTCGCTGGCCACCAGTTCCACCTGTGGGTCGATGCGCTGATGCCCACCCTGCCCAGCTGGCTGGGGTTTCTCAGTTACATCCTGTGGCCGCTGTTCGTGGTGCTGGTGGTGCTGATGGTGTTTTTTACTTTCACGATGCTCGCCAACATCATCGCCGCGCCGTTCAACGGGTTTTTATCGGAAAAGGTCGAAGTGGTGGTACGCGGCACCGATGATTTCCCGGCGTTCAGCTGGGGTGAACTGGTGGCCATGGTGCCCCGCACCCTGGCCCGGGAAATGCGCAAGCTGGGCTACTTTCTGCCACGGGCCATCGGCCTGTTCATCCTGTCGTTCATTCCCGTGGTCAACCTGGTGGCGGCGCCGCTGTGGCTGCTGTTCGGGGTGTGGATGATGGCCATTCAGTACATCGACTACCCCGCCGACAACCACAAGCTGGGCTGGAACGAAATGCTCGCCTGGCTGCGGCAAAAGCGCTGGCAGAGCATGAGCTTTGGCGCGATTGTTTACCTGGTGTTGCTGGTGCCGGTGGTCAACCTGTTGATGATGCCCGCCGCCGTGGCCGGGGCCACGCTGTTCTGGGTGCGCGAGCAGGGTAGCGACGCCCTCAAAAACGTCGCCACGTCATAAATCCATCATCCTGGCGACACAATGACGACATGCCCCACAGCCACACTGTAGGGCATGACGACCGCCTCGCTTCACATCACCCTCATCACCGAAACCTTCCCGCCAGAGATCAACGGGGTGGCCAATACCCTTGGCCGCCTGTGTGACGGGTTGCGCGCACGCGGGCACCAGGTGGAATTGGTTCGGCCGCGCCAGGGTGCCGACCAGACCCGGCCCAGCGATGACGGGTTGCTGCTGTGCCGGGGCTGGCCGCTGCCGGGCTACCCGGGTTTGCAATGGGGCCAGTCGTCGATGCACAAATTGCTGCGCCGCTGGAAACGTCACCGTCCCGACGTGCTGTACATCGCCACCGAAGGGCCGCTGGGGCTGTCGGCCTTGCGGGCGGCGCGGCGCCTGGGCATTCGGGTGGTCAGCGGTTTTCACACCAACTTCCAGCAGTACTCCAACCAGTACGGCCTGAGCCTGTTGAGCCGGTTGCTCACTCACTACCTACGCTGGTTTCACAACCGCTCAAGCCTGACCCTGGTGCCCAGCGCCAGTCAGCATATGGAGTTGGAGCGTCGGCATTTCGAGCGCCTGGGGCTGTTGGCACGCGGTGTCGACAGCCAACTGTTTCACCCCGCCAAGCGGGACGCGCGCCTGCGCGAACGCTGGGGGTTGGCCGACGATCAAACGGCGGTGCTGCACGTGGGCCGTCTGGCTCAAGAGAAAAACCTCGGGCTGATCAAACGTTGCTTTGACGTGCTGCAAGACACTTACCCGCTGCGCCCGATGAAACTGATCATCGTCGGCGACGGGCCGCAGCGCTCGATACTGGAGCACCAACTGCCAGACGCGATTTTCTGCGGCACCCTGCGCGGTGAAGACCTGGCCCGGCATTACGCCTCGGGCGATCTGTTCCTGTTTCCCAGCCTCACCGAAACCTTCGGCAACGTCGTGCTTGAAGCCATGGCTTCAGGCTTGGGCGTGGTGGCTTACGACCAGGCGGCCGCGACCCAGCACATTCGCCACGGCTACAACGGCGTGCTGGCGATGCCGGGCGACGAAGAAGCATTTTGCGATGCGGCCAACTGGCTGCTCGAAGACAGCGAAAGCCTGCGCAGGGTGCGCCTCAATGCCCGGCAGCACGCCAGCCGCCAAGGGTGGCCGGCGATTATCGAGGCGTTTGAACATCAACTGCGCGTGGTGTGCGAGAGCGAGCTACCAACGCCCGCCCTGCTGGCGTTTACACCAGAGTCGTCAATGCCTCACGACTGAACGGCAGGATGTCGCCTTCACGCCCGTCACGCACCTTCACCGCCCAATCCGGGTCCACCAGCAGCGCACGGCCTACCGCCACCAGGTCGAACTCTTCGTTGTTCAGGCGCTCCAGCAGGTTTTCCAGGCTCGCTGGCTGAGCGACCTTGTCGGTCTTGACCATGAACTGCAGGAACTCATCGTCCAGGCCCACGCTGCCCACGGTGATGGTCGGCTTGCCGGTCAGCTTGCGTGTCCAGCCAGCCAGGTTCAGGTCGGAACCTTCGAACTCCGGCTCCCAGAAACGACGGGTGGAGCAGTGGAAAATATCCACGCCCGCGTCGCAAAGCGGTTGCAGGAATTCACCCAAGGCTTGCGGGGTGTGCACCAGGCGCGCGGTGTAGTCCTGCTGCTTCCACTGGGAGAACCGCAAGATGATCGGAAAGTCCGGGCCGACCGCCGCACGCACGGCCTGGATCAGCTCGATGGCGAAGCGCGAGCGCTGGGCCAGGTCGCCGCCGTATTCGTCGGTGCGCGGGTTGCTGCCTTCCCAGAAGAACTGGTCCACCAGGTAACCGTGGGCGCCGTGGATCTCCACGCCGTCCATGCCGATGCGCTGGGCATCCTTGGCGGCTTGGGCGAACGCGGCGATGACCGCCTGGATGTCTTCGGTGGTCATGCCATGCACCACGACCTCACCGTCCTTGAGTTTCTCGACCGGGCCATAGGCCGGCACGCTGGCATCTGGCTCGGTGCCCGGGCGCCGCACGTTACCCACATGCCACAGCTGCGGGACGATCTTGCCGCCCTCGGCGTGCACCGCCTTTACCACTTTTTTCCAGCCGGCCAACGCCGCCTTGCCGTAAAAGTGCGGCACATTCGGATAACCGTTGGAAGCCGGGTGCCCGACCACCGTGCCTTCGGTGATGATCAAACCCACACCGGCCGCGGCGCGGCGGCGGTAGTACTCAATGACGCTTGAATTGGGAACGCCACCCGGGGAAAACGAACGGGTCATGGGGGCCATGACCACACGGGTGGGCAATTGCAAGGTGCCGAGCTGAAACGGCTTGAACAACGCTTGGACGGGCATAAGGGCACTCCACGACAGGCAGGATTTATGACGTGGATAATATTAAACGTGCCCGTTACGCGATAGCACTATTGATCTGGGTGATTAAGCGGTAAAAGGGCAACGATCTCCACGGGGGCGAGCAGGCCCGCCCCCGTGGAGCCCGGTATCAGCCCAGGGCTTTTTCGATGGCCGAAACAATCGAAGGGTCTTCCGGCGGGGTACGCGGCGAGAAGCGGGCCAGGACGCGGCCGTCTTTGCCCAGCAGGAACTTCTCGAAATTCCAGGTGATGTCCCCGGGAAACTCGGCACCCTCGCCCGCCAAGAGGCGGTAGAGCTGATGACGATCGGGCCCGTTGACTTCAAGCTTGCTGCCCAGCGGGAAGGTCACGCCGTAGTTGAGGCTGCAGAACTCGCGAATCTCCTCTTGCGTGCCGGGTTCCTGCCCCGCGAACTGATTGCACGGCAACCCGAGTACGGTGAACCCCTGGTTCTTGTACTGCTGGTAGAGGTTTTCGAGTGCTGCGTATTGCGGGGTCAAGCCACATTTGGAGGCCACGTTGACCACCAACACCACGTGGCCCTTGAAGGGCGCCAGCGGCAGTTCCTGACCATCCAGGGCTTTAAGTTTCAGGTCGTGGAAAGCGCTCATCACAAACTCCAGATATCCCATGTTTTTGCAAAACGGCCGTCCGAGAGTAGCGCCGCGAGGCCTGCAATCATAGATGCCGGTTAAAAAAGTCGCGTGCGCTTATTGCGCCGTCGGCCACGGCAGAATCGGAATGGCCGTTACCGCGTTCTGCGGGCTGCCTTCGATCAGGCGATCGCTGTACACCAGGTACACCAGGGTGTTGCGCTTCTTGTCGAGAAAGCGCACCACCTGCATGGTCTTGAACACCAGCGAGGTGCGCTCCTTGAACACCTCGTCGCCATCCTTGAGCTCGCCCTTGAAGCGGATCGGCCCCACCTGGCGGCAGGCAATCGAGGCTTCGGCGCGGTCTTCGGCCAGGCCCAACCCGCCTTTGACACCGCCAGTCTTGGCGCGGGACAGGTAGCAGGTCACGCCGTCCACCTTGGGGTCGTCAAATGCCTCGACCACGATGCGGTCATTGGGCCCGACAAACTTGAACACCGTCGACACCTGGCCAATCTCTTCGGCCGACGCCAACAGCGGCAGGGTCAGCAGCAGGCCGAGCAATCCTTTCATGATGCGCATCGTGTACTCCCTTCGTTTAAACCAGGATCAAGTTATCGCGGTGAACCAGCTCAGGTTCGGCCATGTAGCCCAACAGTCCCACAATCGCATCCGACGATTGCCCGATGATTTTCTGCGCTTCCAGCGCGCTGTAGTTGGCCAGGCCGCGGGCGATTTCCCGACCGTCCGGCGCCACGCACACCACCATCTCGCCGCGACGGAAGCCGCCCTGCACCTGCTTTACGCCCACCGGCAGCAAACTCTTGTTGCCCTGGGACAACGCCGACACCGCACCGTCATCCAGCACCAGCGTGCCACGGGTCTGCAAATGCCCCGCCAGCCACTGCTTGCGCGCCGCCAGCATGCCGCGCTCCGGCGACAGCAACGTGCCCAGGCGCTCGCCGGCCTTGAGGCGGTCCAGCACACGCTCAAGGCGCCCGCCGACAATAATGGTGTGCGCCCCCGAGCGGGCCGCCAGCCGGGCCGCACGCAGTTTGGTCTGCATGCCGCCACGCCCCAGCGCACCGCCGACGCTGCCGGCCACCGCATCCAGCGCCGGGTCATCGGCACGGGCTTCGTAAATCAGTTGCGCATCGGGGTTATTGCGCGGGTCAGCGTCGAACATGCCGTCGCGATCGGTGAGGATCACCAGCAAGTCGGCTTCCACCAGGTTGGCCACCAGCGCGGCCAGGGTGTCGTTGTCGCCAAACCGGATTTCGTCGGTCACCACAGTGTCATTCTCGTTGATCACCGGGATCACCTTGAGTTCCACCAGCGCGCGCAACGTGCTGCGGGCATTGAGGTAGCGCTTGCGGTCGGACAGGTCGTCGTGAGTCAGCAGGATCTGCGCGGTGTGGCGGCCATGCTGGGCAAAGCTCGACTCCCAGGCCTGCACCAGCCCCATCTGGCCGATCGCAGCGGCCGCCTGCAGCTCGTGCATCGCGCTGGGTCGCGCGGTCCAGCCCAGGCGGCTCATCCCGGCGGCAACCGCCCCGGACGATACCAGCACCAACTCCACACCGGCCTCGTGCAAGGCCACCATCTGCTCGACCCACACGCCCATGGCGGCACGGTCCAGCCCCTTGCCGTCGCCCGTCAGCAGCGCACTGCCGATCTTTACGACCCAGCGCTGCGCACCCGTCACTTTGCTCCGCATCATCTTCAACCTTAGAGTGAGGGCCGCGCGACCCAGCGCCGCCCATAACGTTATTCGTGACTACCGATTTCCAGATACCAAAACGCCGCTCGAGTGAGCGGCGCTTAAGTCTACTGCAACGAATCAGTCGCGCACGTAAATGATTTCCGGGCCATCTTCATCATCCACGTCTTCTTCGTCCCAATCGTCGTCGCCGATGTCATGCACCGACTTCACGCCGCTGCGACGCAGGGCACGCTGGTCATCCAGCGCTTGCAACTGGGCACGGGCTTCGTCTTCGATACGCTGGTCGAGGTCGGCAAGCTCGGCCTTGAACACCGGGTCGGCCGCCAGGCGGTCGGCGCGGTCTTCGAGGTAGCGCATGATGTCGCGGGTCAGGCGTTCGGTGCCGTCTTTGGCGATGGCCGAGATCACGTAGACCGGGCCGGTCCACTCCAGGCGCTCCACCACTTCCTTGACACGGGCCTCGTGCTCTTCTTCCAGGATCTGGTCGCACTTGTTCAGCACCAGCCAGCGGTCACGCTCGGCCAACGACGGGCTGAACTTGGCCAGCTCGTTGACGATCACTTCAGCCGCGTCCGGTGCACTGCTGTCGTCCAGCGGCGCCATATCCACCAGGTGCAGCAGCAAACGGGTACGGGCCAAGTGCTTGAGGAAGCGAATCCCCAGGCCTGCGCCGTCCGAAGCCCCTTCGATCAGGCCGGGAATGTCGGCGATCACAAAGCTTTTCCAGCGGTCCACGCTGACCACGCCCAGGTTAGGCACCAGGGTGGTGAACGGGTAGTCGGCCACTTTCGGCTTGGCGGCCGATACCGAACGGATAAACGTACTTTTGCCCGCGTTCGGCAAGCCCAGCAGGCCCACGTCGGCCAGTACTTTCATTTCCAGCTTCAGGTCACGCTGCTCGCCCGGCTTGCCCGGCGTGGTCTGGCGTGGCGCACGGTTGGTGCTGGACTTGAAACGGGTGTTGCCCAGGCCGTGCCAGCCGCCCTGTACCACCATCAGCTTCTGACCAGCCTTGGTCAGGTCGCCGATGACTTCCTGGGTGGCGGAGTCGATCACTGTGGTGCCGACCGGCACGCGCAGGATCAGGTCTTCGCCCTTCTTGCCGGTGCAGTCGGTGCTGCCACCGTTGGAGCCGCGCTCGGCGTCGAAGTGACGGGTGTAGCGGTAGTCCACCAGGGTGTTGAGGTTTTCGTCGGCCATCATGTAGATGGAACCGCCGTCACCGCCGTCACCGCCGTTGGGGCCACCGTTTTCGATGAACTTTTCGCGACGGAAACTCATGCAACCGTTACCGCCGTCGCCAGCTTTTACTCGGATGGAAACTTCATCAACGAACTTCATAACAAAACGCCTCTCGCCGCACGGACGAGCTTAAGAAACCAAGACATAAGACTCTTGCAAAAATGAGCGCAGCGACCTCAATCAACGACCGCACGTACAGCGCTTGAGCTCATTACAGACAGCTTTGCAAGAGACTCACTCCATAAACGAAAAAGCCCCGTCGCAAGACAGGGCTTTTCCAGCGATCTCGCAATTAAGCTGCGACAACGCTCACGTAACGGCGGTTGAACGCGCCTTTTACTTCAAACTTGATCACGCCTTCGATTTTCGCGAAGAGGGTGTGATCTTTACCCATGCCAACGCCGTAGCCAGCGTGGAATTGGGTACCGCGCTGACGCACGATGATGTTGCCCGCGATGATTTTCTGGCCGCCGTACATCTTCACGCCAAGGCGTTTGGCTTCTGAGTCGCGACCGTTACGGGTACTACCACCAGCTTTTTTGTGTGCCATGAGTCAATTCTCCTAGTGAGGAATTAGGCTGAAATTAAGCCTGAATACCGGTGATTTTGATCTCGGTGTACCACTGGCGGTGGCCCATACGCTTCATGTGGTGCTTACGACGACGGAACTTGATGATGCGGACTTTATCGTGACGACCTTGGGAGATCACTTCAGCCACAACAGTGGCGCCAGCAACAACTGGAGCGCCGATGTTCACGTCATCGCCATTGGCGACCAACAGAACGCGATCAAAGGTAACGGATTCGCCGGTAGCGACTTCCAGTTTTTCGATCTTCAGGTATTCACCCGGGGCGACCTTGTATTGCTTGCCACCAGTAACGATTACTGCGTACGACATGGTATTTCTCCGATAATCCTGCTCACCCAGCGCTTTATAAGAAAAGGTATTGGCTGGCATGGCTGCATGGGATGGACGTCCCGAATGCAATTGCGTAAGGCAGGTGCTGCCCAGGAAGTTCAGGGTGCGCGATTGTACGCAAGCCTTGGATGCGTTGCAAGGGGCCGTCTATCGCGCCTTGACACCCGGGGGTGAGGGTCCTAGCATGCCGCGCAACCCTTCTGGAGCGACTGTCGCTGATGCAACCCCAAGCCTTCTACCGCGCGGTCGCGGACGATTTTAGCGCCGTTGACGGCATCATCAAGAAGCAGCTGACTTCCAAAGTGCCGCTGGTCTCCAAAATTGGCGACTACATCACCTCGGCAGGCGGTAAGCGACTGCGTCCTTTATTAGTGCTGCTGTGCGGCAAGGCCCTGGGCCAGGAAGGCGACAACCTGCGCCTGCTGGCCGCCACCATCGAGTTCCTGCACACCGCCACCCTGCTGCATGACGACGTGGTCGACATGTCCGGCATGCGCCGTGGCCGCGAAACCGCCAACGCCATGTGGGGCAACGCGCCAAGCGTGCTGGTGGGCGACTTCCTGTACTCGCGCTCGTTCGAAATGATGGTCGAACTGGGCTCGATGCCGGTGATGAAGATTCTTTCACAAGCCACCCGCATCATTGCCGAAGGCGAAGTGTTGCAGCTGTCAAAGGTGCGCGACGCCAGCACCACCGAAGAAACCTATATGGAAGTGATTCGCGGCAAGACCGCGATGCTCTTCGAGGCCTCGACCCACAGCGCCGCCGCCCTGTGTGGCGCCACCGACGAGCAGGCCCAGGCGCTGCGCACCTTTGGCGACCACCTGGGCGTGGCCTTCCAACTGGTGGACGACCTGCTCGACTACCGCGGCGACGCCCAGACCCTGGGCAAGAACGTGGGTGACGACCTGGCCGAAGGCAAGCCGACCCTGCCGCTGATCTACACCATGCGCGAAGGCACGCCGGAACAGGCCGCCCTGGTGCGCAAGGCCATCCAGAAAGGCGGCATCGAAGACCTGGAAAGCATCCGCGAAGCCGTGGAAGCCTCGGGCTCGCTCAACTACACCGCCCAACTGGCCCGCGATTACGTGGCCCGCGCCATCCAGTGCCTGGAAGCCCTGCCCGCCAGCGAATACCGCGACGCGCTGGTTGAACTGAGCGAATTTGCGGTCGCCCGCACCCACTGATGACCGCCTGCCGGGCCAGCACGCTGGCCCGCATCCCCCTCTCCCGCCTAAAACCCTATACAATGTGCGCCCTTTAGCCATCCTGACCCACTAGGAGCCTTAGTGAGCACGCTGCCACCCTGCCCCCAATGCAACTCTGAATACACCTACGAAGACGGCGCCCAGCTGGTCTGCCCGGAATGCGCCCACGAGTGGTCCGCCACCGGCGAAGCCCAGGCCACGGGCGATGAAACCGTGAAGAAAGACGCCGTGGGCAACGTGCTGCAAGACGGCGACACCATCACCGTGATCAAAGACCTCAAGGTCAAGGGCACCTCGCTGGTGGTCAAGGTCGGCACCAAGGTCAAGAACATCCGCCTGTGCGATGGCGACCACGACATCGACTGCAAGATCGACGGCATCGGCCCGATGAAACTCAAGTCCGAGTTCGTGCGCAAGGTCTGACCCGCCCGCCGCCATCTCGTGCCCGACACGGGATGGCACCCGCCCCTCCCCGCAGAAAAATCACAAATCCGCCAATAGGCACTTGCTATTCAGCGAATAAGAATTATTCTCATTGAAACCCATCAAGGAGATGCGACCCATGACTTATTTGATTGATGCCTGGCTGGACCGCCCGCACCCTTACCTGCGCATCCTGCATCGCGAAACCGGCGAGGTGTGTGCGGTACTGGAAGAAGAAGCGCTGCATGAACTGCAAGACCAGGGCGACCTGGACGTCAATGGCTTGAGTTCCAGCGAGCCTGGGGTGCTGAAGGAAGTGGTGCGAAACCTGTTTCTGTTTTGCTATGCACGAGCGTTGCGCCCGGTGCCGGACCTGCAGGGCAAGTTCCACCCATGAACCACCGCCTGAACCCTGGGCACACAGGCTTTATGCAGTCGCCGGGCTCGCCCGCGACGCAAACACCCCGGCCAACCCTGCTACCGAGGTGATGCTGCCCCACATAAAGCCTGTGCTTGTGCCACCGGGTCTTACAGAACGTCGAGCAGCTCGACGTCAAACACCAGCACGCTGTGCGGCGGGATGCTGCCAACGCCTTGAGCGCCGTAAGCCAGCTCGCTCGGCACGTACAGGCGCCATTTGCTGCCGGCATTCATCAGTTGCAGCGCTTCGGTCCAACCGGCGATCACGCCGCCCACCGGGAATTCGGCTGGCTGGCCACGCTCGTAGGAGCTGTCGAACACCGTGCCGTCGATCAGAGTGCCGTGGTAGTGGGTACGCACCTGGTCTTCACGGGTCGGCTTGGCGCCTTCGCCCTGGGTCAGCACTTCAAATTGCAGGCCCGATGCCAGGGTGGTGATGCCATCGCGCTTGGCGTTTTCAGCCAGGAAGGCCAGGCCTGCGCCTGCGGCCGCTTCGGCCTTGGCTGCGGCTTCTGCTTGCATCACTTCGCGGATCACCTTGAAGCTCGCCGCCATTTGCTCTTGGTCAACACGGCTTGGCTTGTTGCCGAACGCGTCGGTCAGGCCCGCCAGGATCGCGTCCAGGCTTACGCCCGGTGGCGGGTTGTCGCGCAGTTGGTCGCCCAATTGACGGCCAATACCGTAGCTGACGCGGGTTTCGTCGGTGGACAAATTGACTTCGGACATGCAAAAAAGCTCCGCTGTAGGGCTGCGCTGAAAAACCGACACGGGTGCCGTCCGTTCGCCAGCCGCCTGAACTAAAAGGGCCAGCAGACTAGCACAGAACACCTGGCTGTGATCAGCCCGCACCGCCGCCCGCCCATACCTATCTACCGCCGCCGTTTGCCACCCTCGCGCCATGCTGGTGATCCACTTCATCACCAGGGGGCTGTGCCAATGAGCACACCAGACCACGCGCCTTTCAAGGCCATAGAACACCATTTGCTGGAGATCGACCCAACGCTGCGCACGCGCCTCCCACGCCCTGTCGCGCTGCCCGCCCCCTTGTTGGCGCTGGAAACGCTCAACGCCACCCTCCAGCAGGCCAACACCGACTGGCTCGCCAAGGCCCGCGCCCTGTATCAACAGCCCGACTTGAACAGCGCCTTGCAGCACCTGGACGACATCACCGGCATCGACGGCCAGGGCCGCAAAACCTTCATGGCCTTCACCGCGGGCAGCACCGCCGTGGAGCACGAGGCCCGCCTGAACGTCGCCGACGGCCTGCTGGCGCCCTCGGATCAACAAATGGTCGAAGACACACGCCTGGGCCCCGGCCTGCGCCCGGGGCTGTATGCGCTGACCTTCACGTATCAGGAACAACAGGTGGAATTTGCCGGCGCGTTCGTACTCACGCGCAAGGCCAGCCCGATAATCAGCGAGCTTACCGGCGGCGAAGACGTTGGCGCAGTCTTGCTGTTCACCCCCTCCCGGGGGCTGGAGGCGTTTGCCTCGCTGGCCGAACTGGACCAGGCCCTGCTCGCGGCCATGACGCAGCCAGCCGGGCACCGGGAATTTATCCGCCACCTACCCGTGCGCTATCAGGCGCTGGATGTGGCAGGGATCTGGCCGCTGGAACTGCAACCGATCGACGCCGAACCGCTGTTTGAACACACCTGGAATGCAGTGCTCGACAAACGTCGCCAGGACGTAGAAGACGCCGTGCGCGGCGATGTACAACAGCGCACCCAGCGCCTGGACCAGGCCCTGGCCGACTCGCTGCCCGACCTCACCCCGCGCCTGGACCTGCGCGCCCAACGCCTGCTGGAACTGAACCTCTACCACAGCCTGCCCGACTGGTATCGCAGCGCCTCGGCCGCGCATCAACACACGCTGAACCAGCACGTGCAGCACTACAACGCCGCCCGCCAGGCCTTTCTCGACCTGCTCGGCCCCGCCGCCACACCGGCCACCCTGGCGCATGCGCACCTGGTGGAGCGGCTGGCCGAAACCCTGGACATCCACGACCTGGACCCCGCCCAACTGACCGTCACCACCCAACGCTCAGCCCCCAATGTGGGCACCTACGCGCAGCGCCAGAGCCTGGTGGAACTGAGCCTGCGCGGCCTGCACACCGACGATGAAAAACCCGGTTCGACGTTCCTGCAACACACCCGCCTCACCTATGCCGCCGCGCCGCTAGGCCCTGCGCATGCCGCCCTTACCCCGGCCAGCGTGCTGACGCTGTTGCACGACCTGCAACCGCGCCTGGACTTTGCCCGGGTGCAAAAAGCCTGGCCAGACACGCGCCAGGCCGCCCGTGCCATGCTCGATCAACGGCTGGTGATGCTGGCCTTCATCGCCAGGCTGCAAGGGCACCTGAGCGAAGCCGATCATCAGTTGTTCGAGCACCTGCGTGAACACCCGCAACCCCACCTGTGTGCCCAGAGCGTTTCGCTGCACGGCGCGCAATTGCGCGACCTCTGGCTGCTGCGCGAGGAAGACGCCGGGGGCCAAGTCAAACGCCTGCTCCTGTGCACCCCGCAATCGCCCCGCGGCCGCTCATTCACCGCCTTCACCAGCGTGCGCGAATGCCAGACCCACCTCATCGGCTGGGCTGACGACCCCCAGCGCTACGCGGGGCGCACCATGAGCGATTACTTGCTCGAACAGCTCCCGCTGCGCTTTCGTCCCAGCATGGCCACCCTGCTGCAGTCGCTGGGGTTCAAGCCCGACGCGGGCGAACACCTGGACGTGACCTTCGGCAAACCGTGCAACCACACCGAATGCCTCGACGCGATGGCCTCGCATTTGCTCGACGGGCAACAGGTGGACGACTACGAACACGGCACGCCGCTCTGGTATCGCTCGGCGTCGTCGGCGGACCGCACGCGCCTGACCACCTTGAGCAACCATGCCGCCGGTGCCCTGCACAGCTACAACGACCGGCCGGACGCCGAAGCGCGTTTCCCGACATTCGACGCCTACCTGCATGATCAGGCCCGGCTCAGCCTCAACGCCCTGCTGGGCCGACGTAGCGCCGATATCGACCCCGACAGCGTTTTTGCCTACGCCGCCAAACCGTTGCTGGGCAAGGGCCCGGCGCCGCTGTCCTACACGAAGCTGTACCGCGACGGCTACGAAGACGGCATCGGTTTTCTCGATGAGAAATTCTCCGCCTCCGCCACCTTTCGTGGCCCACCGGGTGTCGACCTGAGTGCGCTGACGCCACAGAAGGTCGCCCGCTCGGTCACCGGCGTGTGGATCGGCCAGCGCTACACCGACGAAGTCCGCCGACGGCTGCTCGCCGCCGACAGCCCGGGCTATACCTCACGGCGCGACGCGACCCTGGCAATCATTGGCTTGCAGATGAAGAGCGCGGCGCTGGAGGCGCGCCTGCAAGGCCATATCGCCAGCGCCGACCTGGCCTGGCTGGACCGCGCCATCGACAGCCTGCCCGACACCTCGGGCGCGGCCCGCACGACCTATGCGGTGCACCGATTGTCCATCGATGGCGACTGGGTGATCGGCTGTTACCTGTTCCGGCACGGCGATGATCCCGTGCTGCTCTACACCCCTAACGCGCCAGACGGGATCGGCTTTCGCGAGGCCCGCCTGTTCAACTACCTGGTCAAGCAAGACAACGGCCTGCAGGCCTACTTCAGCGACCGGGTCGGCGTGCAGGCCCAGGTGCGCGTCAAACAGTTTTTGATCGACGTGCAAAAAGGCCTGCCGCAGCACCTCGATCGCAGCGCGCCGAGCCCCGCCCGCTACGCCCCCCTCACCCGCCCCTTGACCGACTTGCGCCATGAGTTCTACAACATGGCCCTGCAACGCAAGATCGACGACGTGCACGCCACCACGACCCATCGCCTGCAAATGATCAGCGCCATTGTGTGGAGCTGCGTGGAATGGGTCACCGCGATCGCCACCATTCCCTTCCCAATCCTGAGCCTGAGCCTGGGCGGCTTGCTGGCGTTCAAGGACGCCATGCTCGCGCTCAGCGCCTACCAGCAGGGCGACAAAAACGCGGCCCTGCAACACTTCATCGGCTACCTGGCGAACCTGGGCGGCGCCCTGTTGTTTGACCTGCGCCCGGCCCTCGTCGGGCCGTTCAATACCTTGTCGCCGGTGCGCCCGCTGCTCAAAAGCGCGAAAAACACCGCCGACACCGCGCCGCTCCTTCAACTGCACGCCACCCCGCCCCACGCCTGGCAGCCGGTGATATTCGAAGGCCGCACGCTGTGGACAACCCCGGCACCGGATGCCCTGGGCAGGCACTTGCTCTACCGCCAAGACTTGGCCAGCGGGCAAATGCTGTCCACAGGCCGCCTGGTGAACCAGAACGCCCAAGGCCACTGGGTACGCTCGGGGCTCGCCGGTGGCGGGCGCGACAGTTACCAGGTGCTCACAGAAGAGGTCGACGACGCGCTGGCGGCCTACGAAATACCGGCCACGCACAGCAAGAATTTTCGCGCCGTACTCGACCCGACCTTCAAGCAAAAGCTGACCCAAGACTGGGAAGTGGGCGTCGTAGACGTTTTCCAGGACAACGCCATACGGCAATTGCGCCCCCTGCACGACGCGTACACCGCCCAGGTGGAGAAGCTGACCCAGGACGCCGCCGCGTTTTTCAATGCCCCGCCACCGCTGCCGGTTCGGCCACCGCTGCCGCACATCGACGTACATGCCCGGCCTGGCGAGGTGTTCACCGCTCTGCGCGGCCAGGGCAAGCCACTGATCGTCGGCGCGCAAAATGCCTCCATCGCCAGCAAGCAATTGTTGATCGAAAACATGCAGACCCTCGCCGACCTGGGCTACAAGCGCCTGTACCTGGAGAACCTGCCCGTCGACCTGTTTGCCAAAACCTTGAAAATCATCAACCGCGAGGCCGAAGGCAACCTCACCGTGGCCTTGCAACGCATCGAAAAACACTTTGCCAACGTCGACCATGCGCTGGGCTACGCGCCCGACGCCCCGTTCACGTTTCGCCAGCTGGTACTGCAGGCCCACCGGCACAACGTGGCCATCGACGGGTTGGATGTCACCGCCTCCTACCACATGGAACACCTGCTGGAGCTGAGCGACGGCGAACGTTTTATCCCGCGCAACAGCCGCTTGAGAAACTTCTACTCCCATAAAATGATCGAGCGCAACGCGGCCAAGCACACGGATGCGGGCTGGATGGCGCTGGTGGAAAAAGACCGCGTGGGCACCTATGAACGCATCCCTGGCCTGGCCGACCTGCAAAACGCCCAGGCGTTGCGCGTCGAAGATGTGACGCCCGAGCAACCGCAGGGCATCTGGCCCGACACACTCGCCGCCAGCCAGTCGCGAGGGCACTACACACTCGCCATGGCCACCCGCTCCCAGGCCCGCCCCCAACCCGGCACCGCCCCGGTGGCGGCAGCGGCTCACTTTGACGAGTTCGACATGCCCGCCGCCTTGCGCAGCCATGCCCGGCAACTGACGTACTCGCACCGAGGCCTGGACACCCGCTATTCACTGCGGTACGGCGACCCGCGCAATAACGCGTTTATCGAGTTCGTGCGTATTCGTCAGCGCTTACAAGAGCGCGCCGCCGCATTTTTTAACACCTACACGGCCACTCCGCGCCCGCCACTGCACGCACTGACCACCCTCAGCGACGAGGTGGTGTTCATCGAGTGGCTTTACCGGCAAAAAACCGGGCTGGTGGTGGGCGAGGCGCACAGTGCGCAGTCGAGCAAACAGTTCCTGATCAACCACATGAAGCTGTTGAAAAAACAAGGGGTCAAAACCCTCTACATCGAGCACCTGCTCACCGACCTGCATCAGCGCGAGCTGGATCTTTTCCATGACACGCTGAACATGCCAGGCGAACTCAAGGACTACCTCAAGCGCCAGGACCGTGGCCAGATGTTCGATTATCAAGGGCCCAATACCTACACCAACGTGGTCAAGGCGGCCAACAAGTACGGGATTCGGGTCCGGGCGCTGGACTGCACGGCCAGCTATCACGTCAAGGGCCTACGCGCCGATACCCCGCGCAACACGTTGTTCAGTTACTTCGCCAATCAGGTGATCAAGGCCGACCAGGCCGCCTACGGGCCGCACAAATGGGTGGCCTTTGTGGGCAGCAGCCACACCGACCTCAACATGCGAGTGCCCGGCCTTGTGCAGCTACAGGACGCCGCCAGCCTGCATGTGCGCGATGCAGCCGCCTCCAGTGGCCGCAAGCTCAGGGTGGGCGGCTGGGAAGTCGATGAATTCAATCACCCGGCCCTGCGCAGCGACTTTGTCCTTGAAGTAGGCGTGAGCGGTCGACGGGCGATCCCGCCTCCAACCTCGCCAAGCCGCGCGCGGTTGACCACCAAAGGGTTCTTCTTGATCGAACGCCCGTCTTCGGCCGAGACGAACCTGGTGCACCGGTCCAACAGCGGAGAGATCGTGGTCACGCCGATTCAAGTCGATGACCAGGGCCAGTTCTTCATCGACCGCTGGGAGAAGATCCGCGACAAGCGTTTCATGTTTCAGTCCCAGCTGCTCGAGGCGCTCAGGGTCCAGATCCACCTGACACCGGTCCTGTAACCGTCCACCGCTACCCTGCCCGCACCGCGGGCGGGGCAGCATTGGATCCTGTCTGACAAAAGGTATTTCAGCTTCCAGGGTTGCCGCCGATATAACCCTGCACCTTTTCAGCTGGCTTCAAGAACAACACCACCCAGCACACCCATCATTTTTGCGGAGCTTTCGATGAATAGCTGGTTCGGTAACATCAGCGTCAACCTCAAACTGGGCTTGGGTTTCGGCCTGGTCTTGGTCCTCACCTCCCTTCTGGCCCTCACCGGCTGGACCAGCCTGGGCAGCCTCATCGACCGCAGTAACTGGATGAGTGACATCACCCAGCTCAATGCGTCCCTGACCAAGCTGCGCGTGGCCCGCCTGCAATACATGCTGGCCAACGGCGACGAAACCACCGCGCAAAACGTACAGACCAACCTCGACGCGTTTGCCGCACAGCAACAAAAGCTGCTGGACACCCTCAAGAGCCCGGAAAACCTCAAGTTGCTCAACGAGCAGAAGGCGATCATCGGGGCCTACCAACTGTCACTGAACAAAATGCGCGAGGCCTACCGCACCGGCAACGCCGCCCGCCAGACCATGACCGACCGCGCCCACGCGGCCGCGCAGGTGATTGATGCCCTGGACAAAAGTGTGCGCGACATGCCCGACGGCCCCGAACGCTTCGCGCAGTTCGACGCCGTCAGCCACGCCAGGGAACAACTGCAACTGGCCCGCTATGACGTGCGCGGCTACACCGGCAACGTCAACGCCGATACCGAAACGCGTGCTTTCAAGCAGATCGAAGCCGCCATCCAGAGCCTGAATACGCTGGGCCAGGTCCTGGGCGCCAGCCAGCAAAGTGCAGTGGCCTCCTTGCAAAGCAGTTTTGGCGCCTACCGCAGCGCGGTGCAGGCCTACAAAACCGCCAACGCCAACATCGCGCAGGCCCGTCAGGAGTTGACGGTCCAAGGCACCGACATCGTCTCGCGCAGCGAAGCCCTGTACGACCTGCAACTGCAACGCCGCGACCTCGAAAGCGCCCAGGCACGCACCCTGCAATTGATCAGCACTGCGCTGGCCCTGCTGGTGGGCATCATGGCCGCCCTGGTCATCACCCGCCAGATCACCCGCCCGCTGCAACAAACCCTGGCCGTGGTGGAACGCATCGCCTCCGGCGATTTGAGCCATAACCTGCAAGTGACCCGCCGCGATGAACTGGGCGTGTTGCAACAAGGCATCCAGCGCATGGGCGCCACCCTGCGTGACCTGATCAGCGGCATTCGCGACGGCGTCACCCAGATCGCCAGCGCGGCAGAAGAACTCTCGGCCGTCACCGAACAGACCAGCGCCGGGGTCAACAGCCAGAAAGTCGAAACCGACCAGGTGGCCACCGCCATGCACGAGATGACCGCCACCGTGCAGGAAGTGGCGCGCAATGCCGAACAAGCCTCCCAGGCCGCCGCTGCCGCCGACGGCGAAGCCCGCGCCGGTGACAAGGTGGTGGCCGAAGCCATCGCCCAGATCGAACGCCTGGCAAACGAAGTGGCCCGCTCCACCGACGCCATGGCGCACCTGCAACAAGAGAGCCACAAGATCGGCAGCGTGATGGACGTGATCAAGGCCGTGGCCGAGCAGACCAACCTGCTTGCGCTCAACGCGGCCATCGAAGCGGCACGCGCCGGTGAAGCCGGACGCGGGTTCGCGGTGGTCGCCGACGAAGTGCGCGGTTTGGCCCAGCGCACTCAGAAGTCCACCGAGGAAATCGAAGAACTGGTGGCCGGCTTGCAGAGCGGCACCCAGCAGGTGGCCCAGGTGATGAACAACAGCCGCAGCCTCACCGACAGCAGCGTGGAGCTTACGCGCAAGGCTGGGGTGTCCCTGGAAAACATCACCCGCACGGTGTCCAATATCCAGTCGATGAACCAGCAGATCGCCGCCGCGGCCGACCAGCAAAGTGCGGTGGCCGAAGAAATCAGCCGCAGCATCGTCAACGTGCGCGACGTGTCGGAACAGACCGCCACCGCCAGCCACGAAACCGCCAGGTCGAGCGTGGAACTGGCGCGCCTGGGCGGCCAGTTGCAACAGATGGTCAGCCACTTTCGGGTGTAAAACGCGGCTAAAAAACCGCCTGATCCTGGCGGTTTTTTAGCGCCCCTGAAAACGCCTTAGCCCGCCAGGTCCTCGACAAACACCAAGCGGTTTCCCGACGGATCGCTGAGGCTCATTTCCCGCGTGCCCCAGGCCGTTTCTTCAAGCCCGGGCTTGGCGTAGCGGTAGTCCTTGGCGAGCAGTCGTTGCTGGTAATCGGCCAGCCCGACCGCCTGGATACGCACCGCGGCGCCGGGCGAACCGTCGCCGTGATGCTCGGACACGTGCAACACGCACTCGCCCAGGGACAGTTGCAGGTACAGCGGAAAGTTGGCCTCGAAGCGGTGTTGCCAATCGACCTTGAAGCCGAGGAAGTCCACGTAGAACTCCAGGGTCTTGGCTTCATTGAAGCTGCGCAGGATGGGCGTGACGTGACCTAGCTGCATGGCGGACTCCTTGTCTGAAGGTGGCCATGATAAGGGCCACCTGTGGATAAATGACAGCCCTCACACCCCGCCAAACCCCTTGCGCAAATCCCCGTTGCGCGCCAGAAACCGCCCCGGCCGCTCACCGTTCGCCTGCCCGTCACGGTAGCTCAGCACGCCGTTGACCCACACCGCGTCAATCCCTTCGGCCGCGCGTTGGGGGTCCTTGAAGTCGGCGACATCACGCACCCGCGCAGGGTCGAACAACACCAGGTCCGCCCAATGCCCTTCGCGGATCTCGCCACGCCCGGCCAGCCCGAAACGCGCCGCCGACAAGCCGGTCATCTTGTGCACGGCGGTGTGCAGCGGGAACAGCCCGACGTCACGGCTGAAATGCCCCAGCACCCGGGGAAATGCGCCCCACAAACGCGGGTGGGGGAACGGGTCTTCGGGCAGCCCGTCCGACCCCACCATCGACAGCGGGTGCGCCAGGATGCGCCGCACGTCCGCTTCGTCCATGCCGTAATACACCGCCCCCGCCGGTTGCAGGCGACGGGCCGCGTCCATCAGCGAAACGTCCCACTCGGCGGCGATGTCCTGCAAATCGCGCCCGCCCATTTGCGGGTGCGGCGTGGACCAGGTGATGGTGATGCGAAAGGCGTCGGTGACTTGCTTGAGGTCCAGCGTGGAAGAACTGGCTGCGTACGGGTAGCAATCGCAGCCCACCGGATGGCTCTTCGCCGCCTGCTCCAGGGACGCGAGCAAGTGCGGGCTGCGCCCCCAGTTACCGGCCCCGGCGCATTTGAGGTGCGAAATGATGACCGGCACGCGGGCGTGTCGGCCGATCTGGAATGCCTCGTCCATGGCGTGCAGCACCGGCTCGAATTCGCTGCGCAAATGAGTGGTGTACACCGCGCCAAACGCCGTGAGTTCTTCGCTCAGTTGCAGCACTTCATCGGTTTCGGCGCTGAATGCGCTGGCGTATGCCAGGCCTGTGGATAAGCCGAGGGCGCCGTGTTCCAGGCTTTCACGCAATTGCTCGCGCATCGCGGTGATCTCGCACGCAGTGGCGGTGCGGTGCAGGTCTTCCATGTGGTTACTGCGCAGCGCCGTGTGGCCGATCAGCGCCGCCACGTTCACCGCAGGCCGGGCGTCGTCCACGGCGGCGCGGTAATCGCAAAAACGGGGGTAGGCGAAGGCTTCGGCAGTGCCCAGCAGGTTCATCGGGTCCGGCGGGTTGCCGCGCAGGTTGACCGGCGAGGCGCTGATGCCGCAGTTGCCGACGATCACCGTGGTCACGCCCTGGCTGAGCTTGGGCAGCATCTGTGGATAACGGATCACTACCGTGTCGTCGTGGGTGTGCACATCGATAAACCCCGGCGCCAGCACCCGCCCGGCCGCGTCGATCAGGTGCTCGGCGCGGGCTGTGGACAAGTCGCCGATCTTCTCGATACGCCCCTCGCTCACCCCCACATCGGCGAGGTAGCCGGGTGTGTTGCTGCCGTCGATGACCAGGGCGTTGCGGATCAGCGTGTGGAACGTCATGTCAGTCTCCCAGCGGCAGGGCATCGGCGCCGCCGCGATAATCGTCCAGGGCCAGCTTGATCCTTCGCAGGCGCTCCTGGTTGTCGTCCGGGCTGGCCAGGGCCAGTTCGGTGGCGAGCAGGTCGATGGCCAGCAGCATTCCGTACCGCGCCGCCGTTGGCTTGTAGATAAAACTGGTTTCGGCCGGTTGCAGCGCCAGCACCACGTCTGCCAGCTGCGCCAGTGGCGAGTCGGCCAGGGTGATGGCGATGACGCGGGCGTCGTAGCCGCGAGCCAGGGCCACGGCGTCAAGCAATTCGGGGGTGATGCCGGTGAGCGAGCACACGATCAGCGCCTGCTCCGGGCCCAGGGTGGCCGCCGTGACGCGCATCATCACCGGGTCGTGACAGGCCGCAATCGGGTAGCCCAGGCGCACCAGGCGCACCTGCAACTCGTCACTGCACAGGCTCGACGGACCGCCCATACCGAACGCGTGGATCATGCGGGCCTGGCCCAGCAGCTTGACCGCGTCGGCAAAACAGCGCTGATCAAAGCCCGACAGGTGCTGGCGCAAGGTCGTCTCGATGTCGCCCAGGATCTGCCGGTGAAACGCCGACTGTTCAGGCAACCCGCCCGGGTCGAGAAACCGGCTGCCCACGCCGCTGGCCTGCGCCAGTTGCAGGCGCAGGTCGCGCAGGTCGCGGCAACCCACGCTGCGGGCGAACCGCGACAGGGTGGCGGTGCTCACTTCGGCCCGCTGGGACAACGCCTCCAGGCTGGCCGACGCGGCAAAGCCCACGTCGTCGAGCATCAGCTTGGCGATACGCCCTTCGCCGGCGCTGAACGAGCCCTGGCGGGCGCGGATCTGGTAGAGGATGTCCATGAACACTCCGGTTACAAAAGGCAGGACAGACCGTAGGTCAGACCGAACGCCACCAGAGAAATCAACGTCTCCAGTACGGTCCAGGTCTTGAAGGTCTGGATCACCGTCATATTGAAGTATTCCTTGATCAGCCAGAAGCCGCCGTCATTGACGTGGGAAAAGATCACCGAACCCGCCCCAGTGGCCAGCACCAGCAATTCCGGGTGTGGATAACCCAGGCCCATGGCCACGGGCGCCACCACCCCCGAGGCAGTGGTCATTGCCACGGTGGCGGAGCCGGTGGCGATGCGCATCAGCGCGGCGAACAACCAGCCCATCACCAAGGGCGACAGGTGAAAAGCATGGGCCAGGCTCAGGATCTCGTTGGTCACCCCGGCGTCCACCAGAATGCGGTTGAGGCCGCCACCTGCGCCCACCAGCAAGGTGATGCTGGCGGTCGGCGCCAGGCATTCGTTGGTGAACTTGAGGATCGACTCGCGGTTAAACCCTTGCGCCAGGCCCAGCGTCCAGAAGCTCACCAGCGTGGCCAGCAATAGGGCGATCACCGAGTTGCCGATAAACAGCAGGAACTGGTTGAACGCCGTGCCGGGCGTGGCGATCAGGTTGGCCCAGCCGCCGATCATCATCAGCACCACCGGTAACAGAATGGTGCCCATGGTCAACGCGAAGCTGGGCAGGCGGGTGCGCGGTTCACGGTCGATGAACTGGCGCTCCAGCGGGTTTTCGGCTGGCAGGTGAATGTGCGGCACGATGAACTTGGCGTACACCGGGCCGGCGATGATGGCGGTGGGGATACCGATCAGAATCGCGTACAGCACGGTCTGCCCCACCGAGGCGTTATACGCCAGCACCGCCATCATCGCCGCCGGGTGCGGCGGCACCAGCGCATGCACCACCGACAACCCGGCGACCATGGGCAGGCCGACCATCAGGATCGACACCCCCACCCGCCGGGCCACGGTAAACGCGATGGGCACCAGCAATACAAACCCGACCTCGAAAAACAGCGGCAACCCCACCAGGAACGCAATGCACACCATCGCCCAGTGCGCGTTGCGCTCGCCAAAACGGGCAATCAAGGTACGCGCCACCTGCTCGGCGCCGCCCGACTCGGCCATCATCTTGCCCAGCATGGTGCCCAGCGCCACCACCAGGGCAATGTGCCCCAGGGTCTTGCCCACGCCCGCCTCGTAGGACCCCATGATGGTGTCCGCGGGCATCCCGGCCATCAGCGCAAGGCCAATGGACACCAGGGTGATGACGATGAACGGGTTGAGCCGGTAACGTGCGATCAGCACGATCAATGCAATGATGGCGATGGCGGCGTACGCCAACAGCCAGAACCCCGGTGATGTTGCCATGCGGTACTCCTCAAAAAGGGTCACGTCGCGTTATAGGTGAAACTCATAAATCATTACCGAGGGTATTTTTCAATTTTTATGAAAGTAACTTTCGCCCACAGGCAAGCGCTGTCGCTCAGGGATATGCCCGTGCGTCGCGCATGAAAATCCGGGGGGCGTTCTTACATGAAATTTGTGCAGGGCCGGAAACTAGAAACGACAGCTCCAGTCTTAAAAACCGGACGACACACCGTCTGACCCCCAACCAGGAAAAATCACCATGAATCGTCTATCCCTGCTTGTTCCTTTCGCCGCCAGCGCCCTGCTCCTGGGCGTGTGCGGCACCGCGTCGGCCGAGGACAGCCCGGCGCTGAAGAAATGCCTGGATGGCGCCAGCACCAACGCCGCGATGGTGGCGTGCAACGCCACCGAAGCCAAGATCCAGGACGCCCGCCTGAACAAGGCCTACCAGGCCGCGATCAAAATCCAGCAAGGCAAGCAGAAGGACCAACTGCAGGACGTGCAGCGGCTGTGGATCAAATACCGCGACGCCAACTGCGGCTTCATGGGCTCGGCCACCGGTGGCAGCATCGACCAGGTCAACGGTATCAGCTGCGTGCTCAGCATGACCCAGACCCGCGCCGACGAACTGGAAAGCCTGTTGCCGCTCTGATCAGTCGTGCTGCACCCGGGCGCGCTTGAGCAGTTTTTTGCAGCGCTCCGACAAATGCAGCACGCGCAGGTGCTTGCCGGCCTTGGCGTAACGCTCGCGCAGGGTCATCAAGGCGGCAATCGCCGAATAATCGACAAAACTCAGGTGACGACAGTCCAGCGTCACTTGGGCCGGGTCGTTAGCCGGGTCGAAGCGGTTGAGAAACGGCGTGGTCGAGGCGAAAAACAACGTGCCGTGAGCCCGGTACAATTTGCTGCCATCGGCTTCCAGGTGCTCATCGGCGTACAGCTCGCGCGCCTGTTGCCAGGCAAAATTGAGCGCGGCAATCACGATGCCGCAGAGCACCGCCGTGGCCAGGTCGGTGAACACCGTGATCACCGTCACCGCCACAATCACCAGCACATCGTTGAGCGGCACCTTGTTGATCACCCGCAAGGAGGCCCACGCGAACGTTTGCTGCGACACCACAAACATCACCCCCACCAGCGCCGCCAGCGGGATCCGCTCGATCAAGGGTGACAAAAACAGAATGAACAGCAGGATCAACACCCCCGCCACCACCCCGGACAACCGCCCGCGCCCGCCGGAACTGAGGTTGATCACGGTCTGCCCGATCATCGCGCAGCCGCCCATGCCGCCAAACAGGCCAGACACCATGTTCGCCGCGCCCAACGCCACGCTTTCGCGGTCGGGGTAGCCACGGGTTTCGGTGATTTCGTCGGTGAGGTTCAGGGTCAGCAGGGTTTCCAGCAAGCCGACCATCGCCATCAAAAAGGCATAGGGCGCGATGATGTGCAGCGTGTCCAGGGTGAAGGGCACCTGCGGCAGCGCGAACGTCGGCAGGCTGCCGGCGATGTGGGCCATGTCACCCAGCGTGCGGGTGGGCAGGCCCAGCAGGTACACGGCCAGGCCCACGCCAAGGATGGCCACCAGTGCGGGCGGCACGGCGCGGGTGAGGCGCGGCAGCAGGTAGACGATGGCCATGGTCGCGACGACAAGGCCGGTCATCACGTACAGCGGCGTGCCGCTCAGCCAGGTGTCGCCGCTTTTGAAGTGTTCCAGTTGCGCCAGCGCAATGATGATCGCCAGGCCGTTGACGAAGCCGAGCATCACCGGGTGCGGCACCATGCGCACCAGCTTGCCCAAGCGCAGTAGGCCGAAGGCGACCATGATCAGCCCGCCCAGCAGCACCGTGGCCAGCAAGTACTGCACACCGTGTTGCACCACCAGCGCGACGATCACCACCGCCATCGAACCCGCCGCACCCGACACCATGCCCGGCCGCCCGCCGAACAGGGCGGTGAGGGTGCAAATAATGAACGCGCCGTACAGGCCCATCAGCGGGTTGAGGTGGGCCACCAGGGCGAAGGCGATGCACTCGGGCAGCAAGGCAAACGACGTGGTGAGGCCGGCCAGGGTGTCGGCGCGCAGACGGGTGAGGTTCATCGAAGTACCGGGGAATTGCGAGGATAAGGCGGGGGATGGTACGAAAATGCGCGAGGGGGGGCCAGTAGGGGCTGCGCTATTGCAGGTCAGCCTGCCCCCACCCGTGAGCGTATTCGCGGCTCAACAGCTGTGGGAGCGGGCTGGCCCGCGATCATTTCAACGCGGTTTCAAGCGCGCCTTACACCATCTCGTGGCGGATCCACTCCACCACACTGGTGCGCTGGGGCGCCCATCCCAATTGCTCGCGAGCATGCTTGCCGCGTACCCGGCTGTTGGAGCCCAGGCCGTAGTTGGCCATTTCATAGCCCCACTCGGCTTCGGCGTCGGCCAGCGGCCAGTCCTGCGGTGCGTCCAGGTTCAGTGCCTGGGCAATCGCGGTGGTCATGTCCACAAACGCCGCTTCACCGCTTTCGACGAAATAGAAGGTGCCCGGCACGTTCTTTTCAAGGGCCAGCAGGTACAGGGCCACCACGTCTTCAATGTGTACGTTGGACCAGATGTTTTGCCCCGGGCCCACGTGCCGCACCACGCCGCTCTTGCGCGCCTGCTTGAGCAGACGCGGCAATTGCACGCTGTCGCGCTTCACGCCCAGGCTGTGGCCGTAGATCAGCGTGTTGCAGATCACCGCCGAATTCACACCCTCCTGGCCAGCCGCCAGAATCAGGTTGTCGATGGCCACGCGGGCGGCCTTGTCCACGGTTGGCTCGGGCAGGTTGTCTTCGAAGTAGATGACGTCACTGCCTTTACCGCCGGACGCATCGCCAACGATGCTCGAACCGCTGGTGTGCAAAAACACCTTGTTGGAACCGCGCAAGGCCGCCAGCAGGGTTTCGACGGCGCCCCGGTGGTCGCTGCTCGCCGCGTTGATCACCGCATCGGCCTGCCGGGCCTGCTCGCTGAGCACGGCGCTGTCGTCCAGGGTGCCGATCACCGGGGTGATGCCCAGTGCCGTCATTTCCTGGGCCTGTTCGGCGCTGCGCACCAGGCCGGTGACGCGGTGGCCTGCTTTGACCAGGCCCGTGGCAATGGAGCCGCCGATAAAACCGGCGGCGCCGGTAACGAATACGTGCATGAAAGTCGCTCCTGAATGGGTAAGTGATGGGCCCAGTATTGCGGACACCTGCCCGCTGAATAAGCCCGTCTTGCCCAATTCACTCTTGCGCCGGGATCACGAATCAGCAGGCATACCGCGCCAATTTGTGCTGGATGAAATCCAGGAAGCACTGGATGCGCAGCGCCAGCTGGGAGTTGCGGTAAAACACCGCGTGGATCGGCTGGCGGTAACCGCTGTTGAACGTTTCGAGAATCGGCACCAGACGCCCGGCGTCCATGTCGGCAATCGTCATGAAGTTCGACAGGCAGGCAATCCCCTGCCCCTCCAGCGCCAGGTGGCGCACGGTTTCCCCGCTGGACGCGGCGATGCTTGGCTGGATCAGCCAGCGGTCGCCTTCCACATGGCGCAGCGGCCAATGGTTGAGGGTGTCGGTCTGGGAAAACCCCAGCAGCGTGTGGCCCGCCAACTCGGCTACCGTGGCCGGGGTGCCGTGCTGCTTGAGGTAGTCGGGGCTGGCGAGGATGTGCAGCGGCGTGCAGCCCAAGGCGCGGGCGTGCAGCGTGGAGTCGGCCAGCGTGCCGATACGGATGGCAATGTCGGTGCTCTGCTCCAGCAGGTCGATGATCAGGTCGTCGCTGTTGAGCTCCAGCTGGATGTCGGGGTACAACCGGCGAAACTCGGCGATGTGCGGCACGATCCCGTGCAGCATGAACGGCACGGCTGCGTTGATGCGCAAGCGGCCTGCCGGGTTTTTCTGGCGGGACGACAGGCGCTCTTCCAGCTCCTCCATCTGCTCCAGAATCACCTTGGCCTGGCCGAAGAAATACTTGCCCTCTTCGGTCAGGTCCATGCGCCTTGTGGTGCGGTTGATCAGCGTGGTGTCGAGCTTGGCCTCCAGGCGCGACAGCGTGCGACTGACCGCCGAGGGGGTCTGGCCCAGTTGCTCGGCGGCGGCGGAAATCGAGCCGCATTCGATCACGCAGACAAACACCTGTAGCTCATCGGATCGGGCTTTCACACACAGTCCTCTCTCGTGGGGGTCGCGCAAGCTTACACCGAGAGCTGGAACACCTGCGCCAGGTGCTGCTCATAACGCGCCACATCGGCTTCGATGGCCGGGCGCTTCATCACGTCCACACACAGGAAGGTGGGCAGCGCGGTCATCCCCAGAAACGCGTTGGCCTTGTGGAACGGGAAGTACACGGCGTCCACGCCCTTGGCTTCAAAGAAGTCGGCCGGGTCGTCGAACGCTTGCTGCGGGGCGTTCCAGGTCAGCGACAACATGTACTGCTTGCCCTGGATCAGCCCGCCGCTGCCGTAGGTTTGTGACGCATCGGAGCGGGTCCGGCCATCGCTGGCGTAGAGGCTGCCGTGGCCTTCGGTGAAGACTTCGTCGATGTACTTCTTGACGATCCACGGGGCGCCCATCCACCAGCCGGGCATCTGGTACACGATCACATCGGCCCACAGAAACTTGGCGACTTCTTCGGCCACGTCATACCCCTGGTCGATGTGGGTGACTTTGACGTCCACGCCGCCACGGTCCAGCACCGCCACGGCCGCCTCGTGCAGGGTGGCGTTGTAGCGACCGTCGGAATGGGCAAATTGTTTGGCGCCGTTGAGCAGCAGGACTTTTTTCATGGGCAGGGCCTCAAGGTGGGAAATTGCCGCCACGGTACGGGCCCGCCCGCGCGACAATAAGTAGGCGGGCGGCAAAATACATTTGAGCAAAACGCACGAATCCCCTCTCGATTGTTGCAATAGACTTTTCGATCACCTTTTTGAGATCCCGCCCATGACCGCACCCGTAGGCTTCATCCTCCACGCCAAGACCCGTCCCGAAAAGGCCGCCGACTTCGAGGCGCTGTTTCGTGCCTACGTCGAGCCCAGCCGACAGGAACCGGGCTGCATCGAGTACCACATGCTGCGCGACCAGCAAGACCCCACGCTGTTTATCTTTTATGAGATCTGGGCTTCGCAGGCCGCGCTGGACGAGCATTCCGGCCTGGCGCACATGAAGCAGTTCCATGACCAGCGCATGACGTACCTGGAGCGGGATTTCGACATTCGTGCCATCGAGATGCTCAGCCCGTCGTCGGCTAGCCGCTGATCAGCAAATGGCCGCCGAGCGAGGCCATGCCGATAAAAAACACGCGCTTGAACACCGCGGCGCTGATGCGCTGGCGCAGCACCTGGCCCAGCCACATCCCCAGCAGCGCCGGGATCAGCGCCAGCAGCGAGGCATTGAGCTCGCCGCCGCCCAGGTTGCCGCGCCAGAACAGGCCCGCCGCCAGGGCCAGGGTGGACACGGTAAAAGACAGGCCCAGCGCCTGCACCAGTTGATCGCGATTGAGCCCCAGTGCTTGCAGGTACGGCACCGCCGGAATCACGAACACGCCGGTGGCCGAGGTGACGAGCCCCGTGACCAGGCCGCACAACGGGCCCAGCCAACGCTCGGTGGCCGGGGCCACCGTAAAGGTGGGCAGTAGCAACCCGGTCAAGGCATACAGCAACAACGCGGCGCCCAGCGCGTGAACCACCCACGCCCCGCCCTCCATGCCCAGCCACAGGCTGCCCAGGCCCGTGCCGAGAAAAATCAGCACCAGCATCGGCCACAGGCGCCGGGCCAACAGCCTCAAGTGGCCGCCGAATGCCAGTTGCCACAGGTTGGTGACGGTGGACGGAATGATCAATAACGCCGCAGCCTGCGCCGGTAGCATAGCCAGACCGAGCAGGCCCATGGCGACGGTGGGCAGGCCCAGGCCGATCACGCCCTTGACCGCGCCAGCCAGCACAAAGGTGCCGATCACCAGCAGGGTCAGGACAGGTCCGAGGTGGTGGTAAAAGCCAAGTAAGGTCGTCATGGGGTGATTCTGCGGGTTTGCTCCAGGGTTGAACATTCGCCATATACTGAGCCAGCCTCTTGTCTAGCAAGAGGCTGTCACCGTCATCGCGAGTACGCCCGCGCCCTGCCGTGGGTGTGTCACACCTTAAAACCTTGGGTAACCGCCATGCACTTCGACCTGACCGACCTGCGCCTGTACCTGCACATTCTCGACAGCGGCAACATCACCGCAGGCGCCGCGCGCAGCCATTTGTCCCTGGCCGCCGCCAGTGCGCGCATCCGGGCGATGGAGGCCTCGCTGGGCACGGCCTTTCTCGAGCGTGGCCGCCGGGGCGTCACGCCCACCGTCGCGGGCAAGGCCCTGGCCCGCCATGCGCGGTTGTTGTTGCAGCAGACCGAACGCCTGCAACACGACCTCGCCGAATACGCCCACGGCGTCAAAGGCCAGGTGCGCCTGTTGTGCAACACCACCGCACTGAGCGAATACCTGCCCGAGTTGCTGGCGGACTTTCTGCACGGGCACCCCCACCTCGACATCGACCTGTTGGAACTGCCCAGCCTGCGCATCACCCATGCCTTGCGCCAGGGCACGGCGGACCTGGGCATTATCTCTGACGCGGTAGACACCCACGGCCTGCAAACCCTGCCCTTTCGCGACGACCCACTGGTGCTGATCGCGCCACGCGACCACCCGCTGGCAAGCGGCCCGGCCAGTTTTATCCACAGTTTGCAGTACGACTTCGTGGGCCTGGCGGCCAACAGCGCGCTGGCGGTGTACCTGGAGGAACAGGCGCTGCACGCAGGTTTTCGTTTGCAGACGCGCATCCGCGCACACGGCTTTGACGGCGTGATCCGCATGGTCGCCCGCGGCGCCGGGCTGGGGATCGTGCCGCAGGCCGCCCTGGACCGCGGGCCGTTGGCGCACAGCCTTCACGCCCACCCGCTGAGCGAGGACTGGGCCCGGCGCACGCTGCTGCTGTGCGCACGGGCGTTCGACCAACTGCCCGGGTATGCCAACGCCTTGGTCGACGCCTTGGCGATGCCTCCGGCGAAAACCGCGTAACGCGAAGGCTCAGGTGACGCTGTTGCGCACCTTGAATTGCGGCTGGTCCCAAGTGTTCTGGTCGAGGATCTCGGCCAGGATCTCCACGGCGTCCCACACCTCGGTAAAGCGCGTGTACAGCGGGGTAAAACCAAAGCGCATGATGCGCGGCTCGCGGTAGTCACCGATCACGCCCCGGGCGATCAAGGCCTGGATAACCGCATACCCGTGCGGGTGTTCAAAGCTCACATGGCTGCCCCGCCGGGCATGCTCACGCGGGGTGATCAGGACCAGGCCGTGGGCGGCGCAGCGCGACGCCACCTGCGCGATGAACAGGTCGGTCAGCGCCAGGGATTTTTTGCGCAGGGCGGCCATGTCGGTCTGGGCAAAAATCTCCAGGCCGCACTCCACCATCGCCAGCGAGGTGATCGGCTGCGTACCGCACAGGTAGCGGGCAATGCCTTGACCCGGCGCATAGTGGGGCTGCATCTCAAACGGGCGGCGGTGGCCGAACCAGCCCGACAACGGCTGGCGCGCCACGTCCACCAGCGCCGGGTTGACCCACACGAACGCCTGCGAACCGGGGCCGCCATTGAGGTATTTGTAGGTGCAACCGACGGCGTAGTCGGCGCCCGCCTGATGCAGGTCGATCGGCACCGCGCCCGCCGAATGTGCCAGGTCCCAGATCACCAGCGCGCCGCATTCATGGCTCAACGCAGTGACGGCCTGCATGTCGTGCAGGTAGCCGGTCTTGTAGTTGACGTGGGTGAGCATCACCACCGCCGTGTCAGCGTCGATCGCTTGCACCACCTCGTCCGGGCTGTTCACCAGGCGCAGGGCATAGCCCTGTTGCAGCAACTCGGCCAGGCCCTCGGCGATGTACAGGTCGGTGGGGAAATTACTCGCCTCGCTGACGATCACCTTGCGCTGCGGCTGGCGTTGGCGCTGCACGGTCAACGCGGCGCTGAGCACCTTGAACAGGTTGATGGAGGTGGTGTCGGTGATCACCACTTCCCCTTCGCCCGCGCCGATCAGCGGGGCCAGGCGGTCACCCAGCCGTTGCGACAGGTCGGCCCAGCCGGCGCTGTTCCAACTGCGAATCAGGCCGTTGCCCCACTCCTGCGCAATGACCGCCTGCGCCCGCGCCAGCGCCGCCACCGGGCGGGCCCCCAGGGAGTTGCCGTCGAGGTAGATCACGCCGTCGGGCAAGGCGAATTGTGCGCGCAACGGCGCCAGCGGATCCTGGGCGTCGAGGGCTTGGCAGTGGGGGCGAGAGGTCATGTCGGTCCTGTTTTTATGCGTGACGATGGCCTCAATAATGAACGAAGCTTTAGAGAATTTTCGTGCAAAGTGCCGCGCAAAAGGCTAATTAAGCCGTAGAAAATTCGACGTTACCTTCCAAAAACAGGGATTTGTTCTAAGCATGATTCTCGACGCCACGGACCTGCGCCTCCTGCATTTCTTGCAACAGGACGGCCGCATCAGCAACCAGGAACTCGCCGAAAAAGTCGCCCTGTCCCCCTCGGCCTGCCTGCGCCGCCTGCGCCTGTTGGAGAGCGAAGGCATCATCAGCGGCTACCGCGCGGTGCTCAATGCCGAACAGTTGGGGATCGAGCTTGAGGCCATCGTGCACCTGTCACTGAGGCAGGACGTGGAGGACTGGCACGAGACGTTTATCAAGAAGGTGCAGGGCTGGCCGGAGGTGGCCAGCGCCTACGTGATCACCGGCGCGAGCAATTACGTGTTGCGGGTGCAGGCGCGCAACTTGAAGCATTTTTCTGACTTCATCGTGAACCACCTCAACCGCACGGCGGGGGTCATGGATATCCGCTCGGAGATCGTGCTGCAAAAGATCAAGGACCGCGACGAAGTGCTGGACCTGGTCATCCGCAAATAACCCCGCGCCAGGTGCGGGTCAGCCTTCGAGGGCGCGCACGCGCGGCTGGCGTGTTTGCTCCACGGGCGCTGCGGCCGATTGCAGCTCGAAGTCAAAGTCGATCTGCGCAAACCGGCCTTCCACGCCAAATTCCCGCGCCAGTTGCGGGTCGTCGCTGAAGCGAATCTGCGCGATCAATTCGTCACGCGTGGCATAGGCAAAATCGTCATGCAGGTAGGGGTCGTCCGACAGGTTGATTTGCGTGGTCAGGTGCCGATACCCCGGCGCCGAAATAAAGAAGTGAATGTGCGCCGGCCGCTGCCCGTGGCGGCCCAACTGGTCGAGCAGTTGCTGGGTGGAGCCGGTCGGCGGGCAGCCGTAGCCCGACGGCACGATACTGCGAAAGCGGTAGTTGCCCTGGGCGTCGGTTTCGATGCGCCGGCGCAGGTTGAATGCGGACTGCGTGCTGTCGAACCACGAATAGGTGCCGCCACTGTTGGCCTGCCACACGTCCACAATCGCCCCCGCCAACGGCGTGCCATCGGGGCCCCGCACCTGACCGCGCATGAACAGCGGCAGCGCTGCGTCCTGCCCGTCGTCCAGCCGCGCCTCAAACCGGGACAGCGGCGCACCCGCCACATACAACGGGCCCTCGATGGTGCGCGGCGTGCCGCCGGTCTTGCCGGCCTGCGCGTCGGCGGCGTCCATCAACATGTCCAGGTAATGCTCAAGGCCCAGGCCTGCGGCGAGCAGCCCGGCTTCCTGGTTCTTGCCCAGCTCGTTGAGGTAGTTGACCGCCTTCCAGAACTCTTCGGGGGTCACCTCCAAATCTTCGATGAGGTTGACCGTGTCCCGCAGGATCCGGTAGATCAGCGCCTTGGCCCGTGGGTTGCCGCCGTCATTGAAATGGCCGCTGGCTTGTTCGAGAAACCGCTGGGCATGGGCTGTCTGGGAAAGTCGGATGGACATGGGGCATTCCTCATCTTGTCGTTATGGGGCTGGAATCAGGCTCAGCGATCGTCGGCATGGATCGACGAAGGGTGTCGGCACAGGGCATCCACTTCGAGGGTCATGTAGGGGAACAGCGGCAATTGCATCAGCACATCGTGCAGTTCCTGCACGCTGCCCACGTCAAACACGCTGTAGTTGGCGTAGTGCCCGGCGATGCGCCACAGGTGGCGCCATTTGCCCTGCGCCTGCAGGTGGTGCGCCAGGGCTTTTTCCTCGGCCTTGAGGGCTGCGGCGCGCTCGGGGTCCATGTCGACGGGCAGGTTCACGGTCATTTTTACGTGGAACAACATCGCAGGCGTCCTCGGGTCATTGGTCACGGCTGAAGAACGCCAGGCGCTCTTCATCGATCGCCAGGCCCAGGCCCGGCGCATGGGAGAGGTGCAATTCAAAATCGCGGTACAGCGGCGGCTCGGCCAGGATGTCTTCGGTCAGCAGCAGCGGGCCGAACAGCTCGGTGCCCCACGCCAGGGTGTCCAGCGTGAGGAACGCATGGGCCGACGCCAGCGTGCCGATCCCGCCCTCCAGCATGGTGCCGCCGTACAGGCCGATGCCCGCCGCCTGCGCAATCGCCGCCGTACGCAGGACCGCGCGCGGGCCGCCGTTCTTGGCGATCTTGAGGGCAAACACCGAGGCCGCGCCTTCGCGGGCCAGGTTGAAGGCGTCTTCGACACATTCGATGGACTCGTCCGCCATGATCGGTGCCGGGCTGGCCAGGTTGAGCCGCGCCATGCCTGCGCGGTTGTGGCGCGAGATGGGCTGCTCGATCAGGTCGACGCCCTGCTCGCCCAGCACCTTGCAGGCACGCAGTGCCACGGCTTCGTCCCACGCCTGGTTAACGTCCACCCGCACGCTGGCGCGCTCGCCCAGGGCTTTTTTGATGGCGATGACGTGGGCCAGGTCGCGCTCGGCTTCACCGGCGCCGATCTTCAGTTTGAAGACGCGGTGGCGGCGCAGGTCGAGCATCTGTTCGGCCTCGGCGATGTCTTTTCCGGTGTTGCCGCTGGCCAGGGTCCAGGCCACCGGCAACGCGTCACGCACGCGCCCGCCGAGCAGTTCGCTCACTGGCAGGTTGAGGCGTTTGCCCAGGGCGTCGAGCAAGGCGGTTTCCACGCCCGACTTGGCGAACGTATTGCCGCGAATACTGCGCTCCAGGCGCCGCATGGCGGCGTTGATGTTGCTGGCGTCCTGGCCGATGAGCAGCGGTGCAACGTGCCGGTCGATGTTGACCTTGATGCTGTCGGGGCTTTCGTTGCCGTAGCTCAGCCCGCCGATGGTGGTGGCCTCGCCAATGCCTTCGATACCGTCGGCGCAGCGGATGCGGATGATCACCAGCGTCTGCTTTTGCAAGGTGTGCATCGCCAGCGTGTGCGGGCGAATGGTGGGGAGGTCGACAATGACGGTGTCGATCGACTCGATGGCGCAAATCGGCATGGTGATACCCGCTGGGTTCTTTGTAGGGTTTGGCCGATTCTGCTCCCCCTGCTTTTGCGCTACCAATATAGAATGGGTCTTGAACAATACCTGTAAGGTATCAAGGGAGGTTTCATGGAGTTGCGTCACCTGCGGTATTTCCAAGTGCTGGCTCAAACCCTCAACTTCACCCGCGCCGCCGAGCGCCTGCACATCGCCCAGCCGCCGTTGAGTCGCCAGATCCAGCAACTGGAAGACGAGCTGGGGGTGCTGTTGCTTGAACGCGGTCGCCCGTTGCGGCTCACCGAAGCCGGGCGATTTTTTTATGAGCACGCCACTGTGTTGCTCGAACAACTGGGCAAGGCCTGTGACAACACCCGCCGCATCGGCCTGGGGCAAAAGACCTGGCTGGGCATCGGCTTTGCGCCGTCGACCTTGTATGGCGTGTTGCCGGAGCTGATCCGCCGCCTGCGCAGCCATGAGTCGCTGGAACTGGAGTTGGGCTTGTCGGAAATGACCACCTTGCAGCAGGTGGACGCGCTCAAGGCCGGGCGGATCGACGTGGGCTTCGGGCGCATTCGCATCGACGACCCGGCCATCGTGCAGCGGGTATTGGTGCAAGACCGGCTGGTGGCTGTGTTGCCCGCTGGCCATGCGTTGCTCGGCGCCCCGGCGACGCTCGCGCAATTGGCCGCGCAGCCGTTTGTGCTGTACCCCGGCAACCCACGGCCCAGTTATGCCGACCATGTGATCGCGCTGTTCGATGCCCACGGGCTGAGCCTTAACGTGGCGCAATGGACCAACGAACTGCAGACCGCCATCGGGCTGGTGGGCGCCGGGATGGGCGTGACGCTGGTGCCCGCCTCGGTGCAAGTGCTGCACCGGGCCGACATCGGTTACACGCCAGTGGTGGAAACCACTGCGACCTCGCCGATCATCCTGAGCCGACGCGTGCACGACCAATCGCCGGGCCTCAGCCATTGCCTGCAACTGGTCGACGCGCTGATCGCACAGGCATAGGGTCAGCCACTGCGCCTGCGCCGGGCGTCGTGGCGCTGCAAGGTCTGGCTGGGGGACTCGTCGAACAGTTGGCGGTACTGCGCCGAAAACCGCCCCAGGTGGGTAAAGCCCCACGCCAGGGCGATCTCGGAAATGGTGCGGGTGGTGCCCTGCTCCAGGATCGCCTGGCGCACGGCACTCAAGCGGTGCTTCTTCAAATACGCCATTGGCGACAACGCAAAGTACTTCCTGAACGCATCAAACAGCTTGAACCGCGACACCCCCGCCGCCGCTTCCAGGTCTTCCAGGTGCACGGCCTCGCGTGCATGTTCGTGCAGGTACTGCCGCGCGCGGATCAGGTAATGCGGCAACTTCACTCCCAGCACGCCGCGCAGTTCTTCGGAGTAGTTGTTGGGCTGGGCCAGGATCAGCCCCTTGATCAACGCGCCTTCAAGGTCGCGGGTAAACGCCGCCTGCTCGTACAGCTCGCTGCCGCACGCCAGCTCTGCGATGAAATAACGCGCCATGCGCCACCACGACGCAGAGGCGCCGTCCACGGCGTCCATCACCGCCTCGAAACGCAGCGGCGCGTCGAAGGGCCGTTGCAACAGGCCTTCGAGCGATTCGCTCATCGCCGCTGCCGTGATCACCACCTGCAATTTGCGACAGTCTGCGGAGATCGCCAGCAACTGGTTTTCGTGGGGTGAAATGATCACGCCCTGGTCGCGATTGGAGCTCAGGCGTTCGCCGCCCCTGTTCAGCTCCTGCTCGCCCACCAGGGGCAGGCTCAGGCTGTAGCTGCTGAAGTGCTCGGCGTCTTCGATGTCGATGGTCACCTCGGTGCCGTACTCGATGACGCCCAGCGTGGTCGCCCGGGACTTGAACACATTGGCGCTGTGATGAAAGCGAATGCGCTCAGGCGTGGCGGTGGTCAGGCTATGGGGCCCGCAGATGCCGGACATCCAGCTGCGGGCGCCTTCAAGGTCGAAACGGTCGATCCGGATGTCGCGTGTTTGGCTACTCATCAGGGGCACCCACGGCGGTTATGACCAGCGCGCTCTGGCGGCGCGTGCGGTAGAACAAGGCAAGTTTTACGCCACGCCCACCGCAATGCCACTGGGTGGATAACAACCGTCGATTAAGTGGATAAACCCGTAGCCGTGGCCCTGCCTGCCGTGCAAGACAGTAGCCCACCGCGCACCGGCGTGGGTATTTCCTGCCCAACTTTGCGGCCCGTATTGCCCCACTAAGCGGATAGCCCGCCGCCCGCCGCACCGCCTCTAATGAGGCACCGATTAGCCACAACACAAGGTGCCTCCCATGAGTGGTGCAAGAAGCGTCGAGCAGTGGAAAAGCTTTATCGAAGGCTGCCTGGATTTTCGCCCGGCAGACGCAGTGTTCCGCATCGCCCGGGACATGTTCACGCAACCGCAGCTGTTCGACCTGGAGATGGAACTGATCTTTGAAAAGAACTGGATCTACGCCTGCCACGAAAGCGAGCTGGCCAACCCCCATGACTTTGTAACGATGCGCGCCGGGCGCCAGCCGATGATCATCACCCGTGACGGCGAGGGCCGGCTCAACGCGTTGATCAACGCCTGCCAACACCGCGGCACCACCCTGACCCGCGTGGGCAAGGGCAACCAGTCCACCTTCACCTGCCCCTTCCACGCCTGGTGCTACAAGAGCGATGGGCGGCTGGTGAAGGTCAAGGCGCCGGGGGAATACCCCGAAGGGTTCGACAAGGCCACGCGCGGCCTGAAAAAGGCGCGCATCGAGAGCTACAAGGGCTTTGTGTTCATCAGCCTGGACGTGCACGGCACCGATCACCTGGAAGACTTCCTGGGCGACGCCAAAGTGTTTTTCGACATGATGGTGGCCCAGTCCGCCACCGGCGAGCTGGAGGTGCTGCCGGGCAAGTCCGCCTACACCTACGACGGCAACTGGAAACTGCAGAACGAAAACGGCCTGGACGGTTATCACGTGAGCACCGTGCACTACAACTACGTGGCCACGGTGCAGCATCGCCAACAGGTCAACAGCGAAAACGGCAGCGCCTCCAGCTCGACCCTGGACTACAGCAAGCTCGGCGCCGGTGATGCCGACACCGATGACGGCTGGTTTGCCTTTAACAACGGCCACAGCTTGTTGTTCAGCGACATGCCCAACCCCGCCGTCCGCTCGGGCTACGCCACCATCATGCCGCGCCTGGTGGCCGAGCACGGCCAGCCAAAGGCCGAATGGATGATGCACCGACTGCGCAACCTCAACGTGTACCCCAGCCTGTTTTTTCTCGACCAGATCAGCTCCCAACTGCGCATCATCCGCCCGCTGGCGTGGAACAAGACCGAGATCATCAGCCAGTGCCTGGGGGTGAAAAACGAGTCCGACGCCGACCGCGAAAACCGCATCCGCCAGTTCGAGGACTTCTTCAACGTGTCCGGCATGGGCACCCCTGATGACCTAGTGGAGTTTCGCGAAGCCCAGCGGGGTTTTCAGGGCCGCCTGGAGCGCTGGAGCGACATCTCCCGGGGCAGCCACCGCTGGGCCACCGGCCCCACCCGCAACAGCGAAACTCTGGGCATTGCACCGGCCATGACCGGCACCGAGTTCACCCACGAAGGCCTCTATGTGAACCAGCACCGCCACTGGCAAAAATGCCTGCTCGATGGTCTGAACCGCCAGGCCCTGGCCCTGCGGGAGGTGGAGTAATGGACGCGCAACTGCAGTATCGGATCGAGCAATTCTTTTACCGCAAGTCCGCGCTGTGCGACGCCCAGGACTGGGACGCCTATGTGCAGCTGTTCGACCCCCACAGCGAATTCCACCTGCCGCAATGGGACGCCGAACACGTCTACACCCGCGATCCCAAGCGCGAGATGTCGCTGATCTACTACGCCAACCGTTCGGGCCTGGAAGACCGCGTCTTCCGCCTGCGCACCGGCAAGGCCGCCTCCGCCACGCCGATGCCGCGCACGCTGCATCAGATCAACAACGTGCGCATCGCCGAGCAGGCCGACGGCACGCTTGAGGTCAAGCTCAACTGGCACACGCTGTATTACCGCCTGGCCACGTCAGAGCAGTTCTACGGCCATGCCACGTACGCGTTGAAGCCGTCGGGGGACAGTTGGGTGATCACCCGCAAGCACGTGCTGCTGCTCAACGACACCATCAATTCGGTGCTGGATTTCTATCACCTCTGACCCCCGCTTTCGGGAAAACACTCTGGTTGAATAAGCGGGACCCTCACATGAATCACAAAGTGGCTTTCAGTTTTGCCGACGGCAAGACCCTGTTTTTCCCCGTGGGCGCGGGCGAGATCCTGCTGGATGCGGCGCTGCGCAACGGCATCAAGATCCCGCTGGATTGCCGCGAAGGCGTGTGCGGCACGTGCCAGGGCCGCTGCGAGTCGGGCGACTACACCCAGGATTATGTCGATGACGAGGCCCTCTCCCGCCTCGACTTGCAGCAACGCAAGATGCTCAGTTGCCAGACGCGGGTACAGTCCGACGCGGCGTTTTACTTCGACTTCGACTCCAGCCAGTGCAACGCCCCGGGGCCGGTGCAGGTGCGCGGCACGGTCAGCCAGGTGCGGCAGGTGTCGGACAGCACGGCGATGCTCTACCTGCAACTGGCGCAGCCGCTGGACTTTTTGCCCGGCCAATACGCCCGCGTGGCGGTGCCGGGCACGGACAGCTGGCGCGCGTACTCGTTTGCCAACCTGCCCGGCCAGCGTGTGCAGTTTTTGATCCGCCTGCTGCCCGGCGGCGTGATGAGCGACTACCTGCGCGAACGCTGCCAGGTCGGCGACGCGGTATTGCTGGAGGCGCCGCTGGGAGCGTTCTACCTGCGGCACGTGAGCCGCCCGTTGGTGCTGGTGGCGGGCGGCACCGGGTTGTCGGCGCTGCTGGGCATGCTCGACGGGCTGGCGGCGAACGGCTGTGATCAGCCGGTGCATTTGTATTACGGCGTGCGGGGCGCGGCGGACCTGTGCGAGGCCGAGCGCATCGCAGCCTATGGGCAAACGATCGCGGGTTTTCGCTACACCCAGGTGCTGAGCGACCCGCCACCCGACTGGCCGGGCAAGCGCGGCTACCTCACCGAGCATTTCGACCTGGCCGAATTGCGGGACAGTTCGGCGGATATGTACGTGTGCGGGCCGCCTGCGATGGTCGAATCCATCAAGCAATGGCTGCTGAATCAGGCACTTGATGGCGTTCAGCTGTATTACGAAAAGTTCACCGAGAGTACTATCTGAGCCCTCGGCAAGTGTGAGGGGCTGGTGCGGCGTGCAATCAACCCTGACAACAACCAGTAGAAGGGACTGTTAATGGCGGATGACATGGTTAACCCGGTGGGCCTCAAGCGAGGCCTGAAGAACCGGCATATTCAGCTGATCGCCTTGGGAGGGGCGATTGGCACGGGGCTGTTCCTGGGCTCGGCAGGCGTGCTCAAGTCGGCGGGGCCGTCGATGATCCTGGGCTACGCGATCGCGGGGTTCATCGCCTTTTTGATCATGCGCCAGCTCGGCGAGATGATCGTGGAGGAGCCGGTGGCGGGCTCTTTCAGCCACTTCGCGCACAAGTACTGGAACGGTTATGCGGGGTTTCTCGCGGGCTGGAACTACTGGGTGCTGTACGTGCTGGTGGGCATGGCCGAGTTGACGGCGGTGGGCAAGTACATCCAGTTCTGGTGGCCCGAGGTGCCGACCTGGGTCAGCGCTGTGGTGTTCTTTGTGCTGGTCAACCTGATCAACACCTTCAACGTGAAATTCTTTGGCGAGACGGAGTTCTGGTTCGCGATCATCAAGGTGGTGGCGATTGTCGGCATGATCGTGCTCGGCTGCTACCTGCTGTTCAGCGGCGCCGCCGGCCCGCAGGCCTCGGTGAGCAACCTGTGGGACCACGGCGGGTTCTTCCCCAACGGTGGCACCGGGCTGTTGATGGCCATGGCGTTCATCATGTTCTCCTTTGGTGGCCTGGAGCTGGTGGGCATTACCGCAGCCGAAGCGAGCGAGCCGCGCAAGGTGATCCCCAAGGCGATCAACCAGGTGGTGTACCGCATCCTGATTTTCTACGTGGGCGCACTGACCGTGCTGCTGTCGCTGTACCCGTGGGACCAGATGCTGCAAACCCTTGGCGCGTCCGGCGATGCCTACAGCGGCAGCCCGTTCGTGCAGATCTTCTCGCTGATCGGCAACGACGCCGCCGCGCACATCCTCAACTTCGTGGTGCTGACCGCGGCGCTGTCGGTGTACAACAGCGGCGTGTACTGCAACAGCCGCATGCTCTACGGCCTGGCCGAGCAGGGCGACGCGCCCAAGGCGCTGATGAAACTCAACAAGCAAGGCGTACCGCTGCGGGCGCTGGGGATTTCGGCACTGGTGACGCTGCTGTGCGTGGTGATCAACTACGTCGCGCCGCATGACGCGCTGGAGTTGCTGTTCGCGCTGGTGGTGGCTTCGTTGATGATCAACTGGGCGTTGATCAGCCTGACGCACATCAAGTTTCGCAAGGCCATGGGTGAGCAAGGCGTGACGCCGTCGTTCAAGACGTTCTGGTTTCCGTTCAGCAACTACCTGTGCCTGGCGTTCATGGTGATGATCATCGGCGTGATGCTGGCGATTCCCGGCATCAACAAGTCGGTGTATGCGATCCCCGTGTGGCTGCTGATCATTTTTGTGGCGTACGGGCTACGCCGCAAAAAAGCCTGACGCCGTTTCGCTCGTTCCCACGCCTGGCCTGGGAACGAGCAAGGCCGCGCTCAGAGCGATGAGCGCACGCGCCACAGTTCAGGGAACAGCACGGTGTCGAGCATCTTGCGCAGGTAACCCACGCCCTCGGTGCCGCCGGTGCCGGGCTGGAAGCCAATGATGCGCTCCACCGTGGTCACATGGCGAAAGCGCCATTGGCGGAACGAGTCTTCCAGGTCGATGAATTTTTCGGCCAACTGGTACAAATCCCAATAGCGGCCCGGGTCGCGATACACCTCGCGCCACGCGGCTTCCACCGAGTCATCGTGAACGGTGGGCGCCTTGGGGTCGCGCGCGGCGCGCTGCGGGTCGATGCTCAGGCCCGCCTTGGCCATCAGGTTGATCGCCTCGTCGTACAGCGACGGCGTGGCGATGGCCACCTGCAACTCTTCGAGCGATTGCGGCCGATGAGCATGGGGCCGCAACAGCGCCGGATTCTTGTTGCCAAGGATGAATTCGATCTCACGGTACTGAAACGACTGGAAGCCCGAGGACTGGCCAAGGAACGGGCGAATCGCCTTGTACTCCGACGGCGTCATGGTCGCCAGCACGGCCCAGGCATGCACCAGTTGATCGAAGATGCGCGACACCCGCGCCAGCATCTTGAACGCCGGTGGCAGCTCGCCCAGACGCACGTGTTCGCGGGCGGCCTTGAGTTCGTGCAGCATCAGTTTCATCCACAGCTCCGAGGTCTGGTGCTGGATGATAAAGAGCATTTCGTTGTGGTCCGGTGACAGCGGGTGCTGGGCGCTGAGGACTTTTCCCAGGTCCAGATAGTCGCCGTAGCTCATGGCCTCGGAAAAATTCAGCTCGGCGTCATGCCACTCTTCCGGCGGCGAGTAATCGGGGGAAAAAGGGCACTGGCTCATCGCGTGGGCTCCTTGAGCGAGCGGAGGATGGCCCGGACCGGGCTGGCATCGAGGTGGGCAAAACGCAGGGGCAGCGCGATCAACTCGTAATCGCCTTGGGGCACGTCGTCGAGGACGATGCCTTCCAGGATCGCCATGCCATGGCGGGCCACGGCGTTGTGCGACGCCATGGTCTTGGACTGCTGCGGGTCCAGGGACGGTGTGTCGATGCCGATCAGGCGCACGCCAAGGCTGGCCAGCAACTCGATGGTCTGCGGGGCGATGGCGGTGAAGTTCGGGTCCCAGGTGGTCAGCGGGGCCTGTTGATAAGTGCGCAGCAACACGCGCTCCGGCAGGTGGTGCAGGTGGCCTTCCAACTGCTGCGGCTGCACCAGCGCGCCGCTGCCCAGGCAATGGATCACCCGGCAAGGGCCCATGTACACATCCAACGGCACTTCACCAATGGGCGCGCCGTCGGCGCTGTAGTGCAGCGGCGCATCCACGTGGGCACCGGTGTGCGGCGACAAGGTAATGCGCCCGACATTCACCGGGCACTGCGGGCCCAACTGCCACACGCGTTCTTCCTGGAACGGCGTGTCCCCGGGCCAGGTCGGGGTGGCAGTGCTCAAGGGCGGGCTGATGTCCCACCACGTTTTTATTGGGTTCATTGGAAAGCTCTCGGCGTTTACTGGGGGAATGATACGAGGGCCAGGCGTGAATATTCTTGCGAACTCCGGCGTCAGACGGGAAACCTTTCGCACTTACTGCGAAGAAACGGTCGAGGGTGTCAGAAATTTTGTGTTCGGGCATAACATGAGTAAGAGGTGCATATATG